>JBJXGA010000342.1:0-15407 GCA_046152955.1 Planctomycetales bacterium
CTTTCGCCTCCCGATGCTCTCCACCCCGCCTCACGGCGACGCAGTCACGGTCGGCTACAGGATCAAACCAGAACCTCCTGACGAGGACTTGCACCTCGCCGATTCAACAAACTTGCAAACGCACTGGGGGACGCTGCCAGCGTCCACGTTCAACGCACCTCACCGCGAGGAAGTGCCGGTGGGACCAGCTCGCCGATGAAGTGGAACCGCGCGCTGTCAAACCCGTACGTTGCATGAACTGGCGTCGCGAGCGCAGGCCCACCACGCCCCGCGGTGGACGCTCCCAGCACGGATGGTGGGCCTGCGCCAGCCGCTTCATCTGCGCTTCAACCTCGGGATAAAGAAAACGGTCCGATTGCCGTTCTCGCGTTGTTTCGGTTGGCTGGTCCCACCCTACTGCGCGCGGGGAATCAGGTCGCCGTGGACGCGGCGGCCAGCGACTTATCGACCAGAATCAAGCGATCCTCGAGATTGCGTTCGATCTGAAAACCGCGATCGTTGAAAATGGCAAGCATTCGGGGATTGTCAAAGGTGGTCTGCGCGTTGATCCGGCGAATGCCCCAGCGCTGGGCGATCTCCAGGCAGTAATCGGTCAGCATCATTCCCAATCCCCGATTTTGCCAGGCATCGGCCACCAGCACCGCGAACTCGGCTGATTCGTGATCGGGATCGGCGATCAGTCGCCCCACGCCGATGAAGCGCCGCTGTCCCTCCCGTTCAATCTCCGCCATGATCGCCAGTTCGCGGTCATAATCGACGCAGCAGTAGCGAGTCGCCACTTCATGCGTCGGCTTGCGGAACAGATACTGAAATCGCGCATGCAGCGTCTCGGGGGAACACTGCTCCACCAGTTCCAGCCACAGCGGTTCATCTTCCGGCCGAATCGGGCGCAAGTTCAGCGGCTGGCCATCACGGAGCGCGGTTTGTCGCACGAATTCCTCGGGCCAGGGACGAATCGCCAGATGCGCGAAGGGCCGAGGCGAAGCGGGGCCGACTTGCCGATCGATCACCACGCGCCCATCCAGGGCGATCACCTGGTCGCCGGAAACAAACAGCGGATTGATGTCCAATTCCCGGATCTCCGGGCAGTGCGCGACCAGATACGAGAGCCGGATGAGCGTTTCGATCAGCCGCTCGACATTGGCGCGGGGCTTGCCCCGATAGCCATTGAGCAGCGGCCACGATCGGAGCGACGTGAGCATCCGCAGGGCCAGCCGCTCATTCAAGGGAGGGAGCCCCAGCGCGCGATCGCGGTACAATTCCGCCGTGATCCCTCCCGCGCCCACCATCATCACCGCTCCAAACGTCGCATCGCACTTCATCCCCGCAATCAACTCGACCCCCTGGTCCAGGGAAATCATCGGCTGGACGGTCACTCCGTGTAGCGTCGCGTCGGGACGCTGACGCCCGGCCCGCTCCATCATTTCAGAAAACGCCATCCGCAGTCCCTCTGCGTTCCGAACGTTGAGCGCCACCCCTCCCACGTCCGTCTTGTGGGTGATTTGCGGCGAGAGGATCTTTAATGCCACCGGATATCCCACCTGAGATGCGGCTGCCAGCGCTTCGTCCAACGAAGCGGCGGTCAGAGTTCTCGTCACGGCGATGCCGGACGCTTCCAGGAGCGACTTGGATTCCGCCTCGGTGAGAATCTCGTGGCCGGTCTGCTGCGCGGCGTCAAACGCCCGGCGCAATTGCGCGCGGTCGAGTGCCGGGGTCACGGGGAGGTCGAGCGGCGTCTCGTACAGCGTTTCGAGATTCCGTGCATACGACACCAGATGCATGAACGCGCTGACCGCCGCTTCTGGGGTGGGATAGGTCGCAACGCCTGCGGCTCCCAGCAAACGGTTCCCCTCACGGACGCGGCTGCCGCCGATCCAGGCGGACAACAGCGGCTTGCGGGAGTGGGCCGCGGCCCCGGCCAACCGCGCCGCCGTCGCCGTGGGATCGGTCATGGACTGAGGGGTGAGGATCGCGAGCACGGCATCGACCCCTTCGTCGGCGAGGACTGTTTCGACGCCCTGGCCAAACCGATCGGGACCGGCATCCCCCAGGACATCGACAGGATTGCCGTGCGACCACCAGGCGGGGAGAAACGCATTGAGGTGCTCCAGCGTGTCGTCGCTCAAGCGGGCCAGTTGTCCCCCCAGCGCGATGAGGGAGTCGGTCGCCATCACCCCCGGTCCCCCGGCGTTCGTCACAATCGCCAGTCGCGGTCCCCGCGGGAGCTTCTGACGCGCCAGGAGTTCCGCGCAATCGAACACCTCTCCCATTTCCGCGACGCGCTCGATCCCCGCCCGCTGGAAGGCACTGTCGCAAACGGCGTCTTCCCCGGCCATCGCCCCGGTATGCGACGCCGCGGCGTGCGCCGATTCGGCAAATCGACCCGCCTTGTAGGCCACGATCGGCTTGGTCCTGGAAAAGGCCCGGGCCGCCGACATGAATCCTCGAGCGTCGCTGATCGACTCCACGTACAGAATGATCGATCGTGTTTGCGGATCCTCGCCGAAATAGTCGATCAGGTCGCCGAATCCTACATCCAACATATTGCCGATGGAGACAAAGTGCGAAAACCCGATATTCTGCTGCACCGCCCAGTCCAGAAGCGACGTGCAGAGCGCTCCCGATTGCGAGACGAGGGCGATGTTTCCGGCGGGGGGGGCATCGGCGGCAAAACTCGCGTTCAGGCCGATGTGCGGCGCCATCACCCCCAGGCAATTGGGGCCGATGATCCGCATCCCGTCATACCGCCGCCAGGCGTCGCGCACACTCTGTTCCAGTGTCTGCCCTTGCGTCCCGGCCTCCCGAAATCCCGCCGTAAGAATCACCAGTCCCTGCACGCCGCCGGCGCCACACTCGTCGATCAGGCCGGGAACCGTGGCGGCCGGCGTGCAGATCACCGCCAAGTCAGGGACATGCGGAGTGCAATCGATGCGGGCATACGCGGGAATCCCCTGAACCGCCTCGCGACGGGAATTGACGGGGTACACCACGCCGGAATATCCCGCTCCGATCAGGTTTCTCAGGACCATGTACCCCACCTTGGATTTGTCGTCGCTGGCTCCAACGACCGCGATCCGCTTTGGTTTGAAGATGCAGTCGAGATTGCGAATGCTCATTGTGTTCCTATCCGAATTGCGAGGGAGCGCTTAACCAAATGGTGGTCCGCCCGCGGCAGGTGCTGACTGGCGGGCTAATGGCTGGAGCCGTGCCAGATTCTAGATCGTTTCCTTCACGATAGGCAGCGAGTCGAGAATGGGCCGTGCTGGCCGCCACCCTCGGGATCACATTCTTCTGTTGCCCGGACCCGTTCGGCAAGCTACTATGAATCAACAAACGCTTATCCGGCCACCGAAATCCCACCTGCCGGCCGGATCCCCGAGTTGCCCCGCCCCCCATTGAGCGCCCGGTTCCCGATGTCGCATCGTTCGTATTCATGTTCTGCACCGTGGAACGGCCGGCATGCTCCGTTCATCCATCGCGCGCTGCTGGCCCTCTTTCTCCTGCTGGTGAGCTCCCTGGCGCACGGATCTGAGCCGCTGACTTTCGAGCGCCAGGTGCGCCCGATCCTGAAAACGTACTGCCTGGATTGCCACGGCGGTGGAGACAAGCTGGCGGGGAATCTCGATCTGCGCCTGCAGCGATTCGCCGTGCGCGGGGGAGATTCTGGCAGTGCGATTGTCCCCGGAAAACCGGCCGAGAGTCTCCTGCTGGAGCGGATCCGTGCGGGGGAGATGCCCCCGGGAGAGAAAAAGGTTCCCACTGAGCAGATCGCGGTGATTGAGCGATGGATCGCGGCTGGCGCACCAGTCGGACGGGAAGAGCCGGCCACTCTCCCCGCGGGAATCGACATCACCCCCGAAGAACGGAGCTTCTGGTCGTTTCAGCCGATTCGCCGCCCCGAACCGCCACAGCTTGCCAATACCGTAACCCACCCGGCACAGCTCGCAGGGGAGCCGACAGCGGATGTAGTGCGGACGCCGATTGACGCGTTTGTCCTCGCGCGACTGCGCGATAAGGGATTGAGGCTGGCCCCCGAAGCCGATCGGCTGACGCTGCTCCGCCGGGCGTCGTTCGATTTGATCGGCCTGCCCCCCACTCCGGAGGCGATCGATGAATTCCTGAACGACGCGCGTCCCGACGCCTACGAGCAGATGCTCGATCGACTGCTCGACTCGCCCCACTATGGCGAACGATGGGGCCGGCATTGGCTGGATGTGGCGGGCTATGCCGATTCGGAGGGGAACGGCAGTGACGATTCGTTGCGTCCTTTCGCCTACAAATACCGGGACTATGTCATTCGCGCGCTGAATGCTGACAAACCGTTTGATCAGTTTGTGATCGAACAATTGGCGGGAGACGAATTGGCCCCGCCGCCGTGGAACAACCTGACTCCCGAGCAGACGCAGTTGCTGACGGCGACCGGGTTCCTCCGCATGGGAGTCGATGGAACCACCACCGGAGGAGGGGATCTGGACGCCGCCGCCAATCTGGTGGTGGCGGACGCTCTCAAGATTGTCTCCAGCAGTTTGCTGGGAATGACCGTCGGATGCGCGCAGTGCCACGATCACAAGTACGATCCGATCCCACAGTCGGATTACTTCCGCCTGCGAGCGATCATCGAGCCGGCGCTGGATCCGTCGCATTGGCGACGACCGGGACAGCGGCTGGTGTCGCTCTACACCGACGCCGACCGTGCCAAGGCGGCGGCCGTCGATGCCGAAGTCAATACGCTGCAGACCGCATTCAACGCCAAGCAGTCGATGTTCGTCACGGCCGCGCTCGAGAAGGAACTGGAGAAGTTTCCGGAAGACCAGCGGGGGATGTTTCGGGATGCCTACAACACTCCCGCCGACAAGCGGTCTGAAGTTCAGAAAAAACTGCTGGCCGACCACCCCAGCGTCAACATCAGTCCTGGAGTGCTCTATCAATACAATCAGAAGGCGGCTGACGAACTGAAGAAGGACCAGGAAGGAATCAACGCCAAGCGCGCCGAAAAGCCGGTCGAGGATTTTCTGAGCGTCACGAACGAAATTGCCGGCGTCCTCCCCCCCACTCGACTGTTCTATCGGGGAGACCATCGCGACCCGCGGCAGCCGATCACCCCCGGCGATCTCACAATCGTCTTTCCCGAGGGTGCGCGCCAGGATATTCCCGACAAGGACGCCGCGCTGACCACCTCGGGGCGCAGGCTGGCTTGGGCGCGGCAGCTCATGAACGGCCGCCATCCCCTGGTGGGGCGCGTGCTGGTCAACCGGATTTGGCTCCATCATTTTGGCCGCGGCCTCGTGGAAACACCGGGCGATTTTGGCGTGTTGGGCACCCGACCCACCCATCCCGAGTTACTCGACTGGCTCGCCGACGAATTTGCGCGACGGAGCTGGAGCCTCAAGCAGATGCATCGGCTGATCATGTCCTCTGCGGTCTATCGGCAGGCATCGATCGTCGGCCGCGAGACACTCCCGGCAGTCGTCGCCGGTGCTGGCCCGGCGGCTCCCGATGCCAGCGTCATCGATCCGCGCGCGGTGGACACACAAAACGCGTATTACTGGCATTACCCCCTGCGGCGGCTCGATGCCGAGGTGATTCGCGACCGGATGCTCTTTACGGCCGGAAGGCTGGATCGCACGCTGGGGGGGCCGGCCGTTCCGGTCGAAGAAAATTTCGCCGGACAGGTGCTTCCCAAAGGGGACACCCCTCGCCGTAGCGTCTATGTCCAGGTCCGCCGCACCAAACCGGAGTCGTTCCTGACGACGTTTGATGCACCGGTGATGACGGTCAATTGCGAACGCCGCGTACCGAGCGCCGGCGCGCTCCAGTCGCTGATGCTGATGAACAACGAGTCGGTTCTGAAAGAAGCCGAGCACTTCGCCCAGCGCCTGCGGCGGGAGACCCCGGTTGATTATCGCCGGGAGGCTTCGGCGGCATTGGCCAACCGATTTCCGCGGCACAATGCGGTCTGGCAATTCGGTTACGGCGCTTACGATGTCGGCGCGCAGCGCGTCTCGTCGTTTGCTGAGTTGCCCCATTTCACGGGTTCCGCCTGGCAAGGGGGCGCGGCGCTTCCGGATCCCACGCTCGGCTGGGTGATTGTGCATGGGACAGGGGGCCATCCCGGTAACGACGCTCAGCATGCCGCAATCCGTCGCTGGAAAACGCCTCGTTCAGGGACGCTGGCTCTGAGCGGAAAGCTCAAGCATGCATCGGAGAATGGGGATGGCGTCCGAGGACTATTGGTCTCCAGTCGCCAGGGACTCCTGGGAGAATGGAGGGCGAAGACGGGGGAAGCGGAGACAGGAATTCCGTCGATTACCCTGGAAGCGGGCGAGACGCTTGATTTCGTGACCGATTGCCTCGAAACGGTCACCAGCGATTCGTTCGAATGGCTGGTGCAGTTGAAACTGACCGGCGCTCAGGATGGGACGGTCGCCGGATGGGACTCGCAGGCCGATTTCCACGGACCATTGGGCAGCAGCCTCGCACAGCAGATCGCCCGCGCCTGGGAGATGGCCTATCAGCGTCCGATCGACAATGAAGAATGGGATTTGGCCTGCGGCTTCGTCGCAGCGCAGATCGCCCACCTGGTCGCCAGCGGGGACAAATCGGATCACGAACTGGCCGCCATGACCAGTCTCTGTCAGCAACTTTTCAGTTCGAATGAGTTTCTCCATGTCGATTGAACGCCAGGATCCTGCGATCCACCGGGAAGCCGCGTGTGGCCATTGTGTTCACGGGGGGGACGCCGCTTCGCCCGCCCCCACCTCCATTCGCACCCGCCGCGAGTTCCTGGCCCACTCCGCCTTCGGGATCGGCAGTCTGGCTTTGGCACACCTGCTCAACCAGGAGGGATTGCTGGCAGAGACGGTGAGCAAACCGGGAGAGAATCTTCCTCTCGACCTGCGGCAGCGGGCGCCCCAGTTCGCTCCGCGGGCGAATGCCATGATTTCGCTCTTCATGCATGGCGGCCCCTCGCATGTCGATCTGCTCGATCCCAAACCGGAGCTTTCCCGTCTGAGTGGAACCGATTACGGCGGGGACGTCACGTTCAGCTTTGTCAATCGGGCCAGCAAGAAGCTGTTCGGCACTCCATTTCAATTTGCCAAGCATGGACAATGCGGCACAGAAGTCTCCGAATTGCTCCCGGAGATTGCCAGCATCGTAGACGACATCGCTCTGCTCCGCTCGATGCATACCGGGCACAACGGGCACGAAGTCTCGATCCGCTATTTCCACGGCGGACTGGCGGGAGTCACCGGCCGCCCCACGCTGGGAAGCTGGATCACCTATGCGCTGGGGAATGAATCGCAGAATCTGCCGGCGTATATGGTGCTGGCCGATCCCGAGGGACATCCGGTCGATGGAACGCACAACTGGTCGAGCGGTTTCATGCCACCGCTGTATCAGGGAACCGTCTTGCGTGCGCAGGAACCGCGGATTTTCAACCTGGATGCGCCTCCCCGATTGAAAGGAGCGCTCCAACAACAGAATCTGGCTTTTCTGGAGCGATTGAACGCTCGGCATCTGCAGCGGCATCCGGGAGAGTCGGACCTGGAAGCGCGCATCCGCAGTTACGAACTGGCCGCCGCCATGCAGACCGCGGCCAAGGACGCGCTCGACCTGTCGCAGGACCCGGAGCACATCCACAAGCTATACGGTTTGGATCAGGACGCCACCCGAGAGTACGGGCAGCGCTGCCTGCTCGCCCGGCGGCTCGTCGAGCGCGGGGTCCGCTTCGTGCAGTTGTTCCTGGGGGGACAACCTTGGGACAGTCACAGTTCGATCAAGTCCTCGCTGCCGGGAATCTGCAAACGGACCGATCGGCCCGCGGCGGCACTGGTCAAGGATCTCAAACAGCGGGGGATGCTCGATTCGACGATCGTCCATTGGGGAGGAGAAATCGGCCGCCTGCCGGTTTGTGAAGGAGAACTGACCGACGCCGCCGGTCGCGACCACAACGGCCAGGGATTCTCGATCTGGCTGGCCGGCGGCGGATTCAAGGGGGGGATCACGTATGGCGAAACCGACGAAGTCGGCCACAAGGCCGCCGTCAACGTCCTCACCCCCAACGACTACCAGGCGACAATCCTGCATCTGCTCGGCCTGGACCACTCCAAACTGGTCTACCACAACAGCGTCAGAGAACAGCGCCTGACCGACGGCCGCCCGTCCAGGGTGGTGCAGGAGATTTTGGCGTGACTTGCGCGAATGCATCGAAACGATCTGGTAACGAGAACATAGTCCGTGGCCCCAGGGACCATTTTCGGCATTAGACTTCGACCCGGCCAGCGCCCGAGTTGATATTGATCGTCACGCCGGGGGAGCGGACGTGGATGACGATCGGTGCAGAGCGGTCTGAAAGCCCGCCAGTTCCGAAGGTTCGCCTGGGCCGGATTCGGCAAGCGCGGCTCGGCTATCGGCGCGCCCAAGCAGCGGTTCCAAGGACACCCCTTCCTCGCCGAGCGCCTCTTCAAGGGTGCGAACAACCGCCGCGGCCGCGGATTCCCGGACGCCAAACGCGCGAATGTCGGCAGAACCTCTCGTGACCACAATCAATTCCGATTGTCCAACATTTTTCGAGTCGGAAGCGTTGCCCTTTGTTTGGCGGAGGCTGGGAGCATGTTTCTTCACAGTCATGTTGGCCTTTCCATTGAATTGAGTGAAATTCAGCGGGACACGAACACAGAAACAAAAGCGGCTAGCCGGGGGCGGCGGCGACCGGCTTCAGATACGCGGCTTCGACCAGACCGGACGACCGCAGCAGCGTCGCCAATTCGTCCCCCATCTTCTCGGTGGGAACCGAAACTGAAAAATGCATGCGCAGCTCCCGATCCGCGGAGTCCGGATGTAGCGGCGAGAGACTCAAGCCGTGTTGCCCAATTAGGGATCTGAGCTTCGTTGTGTCCTTCAGGCGAGGCACAGTTCGAGCCAGGTCTTCGGCGATTTCCGGGCGTGTGTGAATCGTGACAAACATTGCTGCGCCCTATCCTACCGCGGCACGCCTTCGTCCGCACCAATACAATCAGCCTACGCTCGGCTGATGTAGAATGCAATACTGACCGAAGATCATGCTTAAGAACCAGCGGTCGCAGCGCGGCCACGAGCCGCAACCAAAGAAAAATGAACAGGAGGGTGCAGAGGACACAGCGCGGTCGATGGCCGCAACCAAAAGGGAATTGACCACGGATAGCACGGATGGACACGGATCATCACCTGTGACTCGATCCTCGAATCATCCGTGCCATCGGTGTCATCCGTGGTTTAATGATTCTGTTTAACTCTCTCGCGACTTGAGAATCTTCTCGCCAGGACAAGATTCTGCTGGATTGCGGTCGTAGCGGATGTTGGAGATCAGGTGTCGCACCCGGAAGCGGTCATCTTCTCGCCCGCGCTCGACCGATTGTTGCAGGCGCTGGCTGTGGCTGGGCAGCGTTTGAAAGTCGGGTTTGGCTCGACTGGATTAGGTTGCTTACCAAGACGTCTCGGTCCAATCGCTGGAGAATTAGCCCAGCAATTCGGAAATGGGGTCTCCCCAGGGAACCAGCGTGTAGGGGCGGTTCAGCGAGTCGTGGAATTCCAGCGTGTGGGGGATGCCCAGCGCTTCGTAGATTGTGGCGACGATTTCCGCGGGGAGGACCGGTTTGTCGGCGGGGAGCGCGCCGGTCTTGTCGCTGGCTCCGTAGACGAAGCCCTGCTTCATGCCGCCGCCGGCCAGCATCAGGCCGTAACAGAAATTCCAATGATCGCGGCCGGCAGCCGCGTTGATTTTGGGGGTTCGTCCGAATTCCCCCATCACCACCACCAGCGTCCGCTCCAACAAGCCGCGCTCCACCAAATCGTCCAGCAGGCTGGAGACGGCCATATCGAGCTGCGGCAACAGTTCGCCTTTGAGCCGGACGAAATTGTTGCCGTGCGTATCCCAGGTTGCGTTGGCGTCGGGGGCCCAGGCAATCGAAACGACCCGCGTTCCGGCTTCGATCAGTCGCCGCGCCAAAAGCGCGCTTTGGCCATAGATATTTCGTCCGTAGGCGTCCCGCGTTTGAGCCGGTCGCGCTCCATGCGAAACGCCTGCTGCGTCGCCTCGGAACGCAAGAGCGTAAAGGCCCGCTCCTGGAAGCCATCCATGCCGATCAGGCCGCGAGAACTCCGCTCTCCCAGTTGGGCGTCAATCGTGCTCCGCAGCGTCTGCCGGCGCGACAATCGGTCTGCCCCCACGTCCGTTTGCAGCGCCAACTCGGGGATGGAGAAGGTCGGCGCATTGGGATCGGACAGGACGAACAGCGGATCGAACGACTTGCCGAGGATCCCTCCGAAAAACCCCGGCTGCGGCGGTCCCCCGCGCCCTTCGGCGGTGATATACGGAAGCGAGACAAACGGCACGATCGGCTGCCGCGGCGGACGGAGAGACCCCGTGACCGACCCAATCGCCGGATAGTCGTGGGGCGCGGTGCCGATCGCCACGTTGGCGTCCCCCCGGTCGTGACCGGTAAGGGCTGTATAGACCGCCGCGGCGTGCGCGTTGTTGACGCTGTGGTGCGCCGACCGGATCAACGCCGCCCGGTGCATGTGGCGGGCCAGCCGCGGCAAGTGTTCGGAAAACTGCACTCCGGGGAGCGAGCTGTCGATCGGTTGAAACTCACCCCGGATCTCCGCCGGAGCATCAGGCTTCATGTCCCACATATCCAAATGCGGCGGCCCCCCGTCCAGGAACACCAGGATGCAGGCATCGGCACGGGGAGTGCTCCCAGTCGAACGCCGCAGATCGTCCGCCGCCAGCAACCGCGGGAGCGTCACCCCCAGCAGTCCCAAACTCCCCGCCTGTAGAATTCGGCGGCGGGGGAACGAAGTTTTCGGCGGGAATTCCATAGCCTGATCTCGGGATTCGACGTACAGGGGCAATGGCTGGCGAAGTCAACCGGATTATCGCACAAAATCGCCCCGATGCAATGAACCAATCCTGAACCAGACCCAACGAAAACGCGGAACTCTGAGCGATCGGTGCCAGGAGTTACGGCCCAAATCGGCGCTGCCACCTCCGTTTCTAAACTCGCATCATCCTTCACGCTTTTCGGCTTAGAGCGCAATCGTGACGGTTCCGGGATTCAGCGTCCAGATTGTGTCAGATCGAATACGCGGAGAGCCTGCTTTGCGTCACTGAATCCGACCCCCAACCAGCGTCCGTCCGGGCTGAACGCGGCGCAGTTCGATGGAGTTTTCAAGGAGAGTAGTTCGTTGCCGGTCGAGACTTCCCACAACCGCACCACTTTGTCGGCGTCGGCGCGCAACAGCTCGGCGCCGTCCGGCGAAAAGAGCAAGACCGAGCGCCCATAGCGGAAGGGAGACTGAATCGTGCGAACCAGTTGGCTGGTCGTCAGATCCCACAGCTTGACCCCCAGGATGTCTCCCGTGGCCAGCAGACGTCCGTCCGGAGAGAAGGCGAGAGCCAACACCTGGTTCAACGCGCTGGGGGGGAACGGTCCCTCCGGATGCGTCTGCCCGGCGTTGTCGTTTTTCAACGCATGCCGCGTCTGCCGTTGCTCCAGATCGAAGACCATTGTTCCGTTTTCCTGGCTGGCGCTGGCCAGAAACCGCCCGTCGCGCGAGAATGCTAACTGATGGATTTGCAGCGCCCCTTTGTGATTCATTTGGGTGATCAGTTCCCCGACGCGCACATCCCAGACAAAAACCGGCTGCGGAGCGTCAGCCGGGGTCAATCCTCCAAACTGCGTCCCTCCCGCTGCGATCAGCGTTCCATCGTCGGAGATCGCCAGCGCGCGGATCACATGTCGGCCCGGGATCTCCAAAATCTTCTGGAGTCGGCCGGTTGCGGCGTCCCACACGTCGATCGTCTCTCCCACAAACGCGGCCATGATCCTGGCGTCGGCCGACAGCCGCAATGTGCCGTTGAGAAAGAAATTGCCGTGATGCTCCGTCGCGAGCGGGACGGTTCGAACCAGGCGCGCCGCCGGCACGTCCCACACCCGAATCGAAACGTCATGCTCGGTGGCGACGGTGGTCAGCGTGCGGCCCTCTTGCGAAAAGCGCACTGCCACCACATTGAGATGATCGGGCAGAGTGACGGCGGCATCGTCCTGAGGCTCGACGCCGTTGGCCTTTGCGGCCGCGGTGGCGAATTGAATCAGGTGTTCTTCCGTGGCCGACTCAAGAATCGTTTTGAGCGGCTCTCGAAACGCCTCCTGCGGATGCTTCTCGGCCAGCTTGCAAGCGGCAATCTGCAAGTCGATGTAAGAGTGCGCCAGTGCCTGTGGGATGAACTTGAGCACGTCGTCCAAGAGTCCCTGGGGCATCGGTTGTGGAAGGTGGTCTAGAATCAGTTCGGCAAGATAGGGGAGTTCCTGATCGAGACTGCGCTGCAGCCAATCCATCACTGCTTCCGGCCAGGCTGCCGGGCGGAAATCGTCCTGCACTCGCAGAGCGATGGCGAACACCGCCGCCTCGCCGGGATGGGCCGGCTGCACCGGCGCTCGTCCGCCGCGACGCAAAATCCGCACAACTGAATGGCTAAATCCAAATGCGGCGCCGCGAGGCCGAAAATATTGGTGCGTCTCGAAAGGCAACGTTTTTGTCTGATCAATGGCCAGTGCATAGGCCCTCAGACACTCCTTCAGGTCACTCGCCTGCCCCACGCATCGGTAAATGTAGTCGATCTCCCCCAGTAGCGATTGGACCTGCTGCTGCCGTTCCTTGGGATTGGTGGTTTCATCCAGAGCGGTCTCCTTCGCGGCGTTGGTCAACTGCCGGGCGAAGCGGGTGAGCACCGGGCCAAAGGCTGGCTTCCAAGTGCGTGCCGACAGTTCTCTCCGCGCTCGATCCCAGTCGCCAGATGCCGGATCATACCAGTTGGGAAACGGCAGACTTGCCCTGAGGTGCCTGAGGAATGGAAGTCCCTCCAGCGGACGGTCCCCGTCCACCGCCCGCGTGATCCCTGCGACAAGAACCTCGCTGGCTTCGATCCGTTCCATTCGTTCCAATGACGGCAGCGCATCCACGTCCCCCGCATCGGCGAACTCCTTGAGGATCGGCAGGTAGACCGGCTGATGCATCGTTTCAAAATCGGCTGCCTCTGCCAAAAACTGCATCGCGTTGTCGTCATACTCCTTCCGCGGCGCTCGCTTCATCCGTCGATACACCTCGCGCGCCTGGTCGGGGTTCGGCTGCTTCAGCGTGAGCACCACCTCACCCCGCGCAAGGACAGCGCCGGTCTGCCGATTGACATTATCAATTCTGATTCGATACCGCCCCGGCTCCGAAAACCGAACCGACCGGGTGACGAACAGTGTCTCGTCGCGCGATTCGTGAGGCTGTAGCAACCACCCTCCGGCCGGCCCCTCCCGCGTGCCCTCGGCTCCCTGGGGATCCTCAGGGGTGGGGAACCAGCGGCCGATCGGTTCCCCCTGGTCGTCGATGCGGACCGCCCGCAGGCGATAAGCATCATTCGTCCGCAGTGCCGTGTAGTACGCGCCGCGCGCGTACGGAGCCGGTTGATCTCCCCGATTCACCATTTGGTACTCGACGGCGATACTTTCCCCCAGCCAAAACTCGGTCTGTGCGAAATGGATCGTGGCTTCCATTGCCGCCGCGGGGAGCTCCTGTTCATCGGATCCCATGGGCGGCGCGTTTTTGACTGTCGCGTCTCCGGCAGCCACGGAACTCTGCGGACGCTCGGCATTCGCCCACAGCCGACTTCCGATGTAGAGCGGGCCCAAGAGCGTCAGGGATATTCCCAGTGCCAGAAGCGCGAGCCCCATCCACGACAGACGAAGGGACGACGGCACGTCGATTCCCAACAGCCGCAGAACGCGGCGTTTCAATTCTGAAGGACGATCCCCGGATGCGGCCAGCGACGTCAGTCGGTGCCAGGCTGCAAAACGCGGGATGCACAACTCGGCCATCCGGACCAGCGCCCCCCCATACGTCACCGATTCCCCTCCGGACTCAAGCACCAGATCATCGCAGCAATTCTCTCGTTCGCGGCTGACTTGCCGACTGACCGCGTACACGGCCGGATGAAAAAACAGCGCCGCCTCGACGGAGCGCTGCAACAGATTGACGAGCAGATCGAAGCGGCGAATGTGCGCCAATTCGTGCGTGAGGAGCGCGCACCATTGATCTGCCGTCAGGCCCCCTTCGAGCGCTGCCGGAACCAGAATCATCGGTCGCAACAGCCCCATCACGATCGGTGTCGAAACGCGTGCGCACCAGCCGACCGCCGGCGCCGACTTCAAGCCCAGGAGCCGCGCTTGCCGCCGGACGATTTCCGATAAACATTCGGAATTCAAAGCGACGGCGGCGCCGCGCAGACGATGCCCCCCCCAGAGACCGGCCAGCAACCGCAGCATCATGGCGGCGACTCCGGCGAAATAGAGTCCGGTCGCCAGCGGCGCGACCGTTTCCAGGAGTCGGGCCCAACGCTGCTCGCTCATCAAATTCGGCGGGGCAGTCGCCACGTTGGAATCCAGCGGATCGAACGGTTGTCGGAGCTCGTTCGTCGTTTCGGGCGCTATGTCGTCCGCCGGCCGAAGTCCCGTGCTGCCGATTTGACTGGCCGCGCGTGTTGCCGATCGTTCCGCCGGTGAAACGATCAACGCCGGATACGTGTCCGCCGGTCCCGCCAGGTGGTTCGGACGGGAGGGGAGCGTGACCAGCGCCAGCGTCACTGGGAGGCAAGCCGCAAAGATTGCCAGCAGCGCAACCTGCAGCGCGTACCGCAGATGAGCCGATCGCCGTCGGAGCGCGATTGCCAGAACCGCGCTGAGCAATCCGATGATCGCCCCCTCCCAGAGCAGATGGAAGAGCGCCACGGTCAAGCGGACCGGGAATTCGTGGTATCGGTGGGCGAAGTCGGACAGCAGGCTGGCGAGGTTCATCGGGACTTCTCCTGGGATTTCTGCTGGATGATCTGTCGCAGTTCCTTGAGTTCCCCCGGGTCCACATCGGCGCAATCAAACAGACTGAGGACCACTGCCGCCGCCGAGCCGTCGAAGACCCGATCGACCAGATCCCCCAGCATCGTGCGGGAGACCTGTTCACGGGTGATCTGTGGAGCGAACAGGCAGGCATTCCCCTCCATAGTTCGCGACAAGTAGCGTTTGCGGACCATGACGTTGAGGGTCGTGATCACGCTGGTATGAGCCAAATCGCGACCGAGAGTGCCCAGCGCCTGGCGGATGTCACGCACCGGCTGGGGCGATTGTCCCCACAAAACCTTGAGAATCAACAATTCCAACTCGGTGGGATGTTCGGAAGCGCGTCTGGGCATCGGGGGCCAATTCTCCGGCGTGGCGATTGCGGACTGGAGGAACGAGGGGCCAACGTCACAAAAGACAACGCGGCATCTTCTATTTTATTAAAAGATAATGGCTGAGGCTGGCGTGTCAAGGTCGCGTTTCTGT
>JBJXGA010000347.1:0-12760 GCA_046152955.1 Planctomycetales bacterium
AGCCCAAAACACGTATGCGAACCTGCCTCCCCTCGCGTTCCGCACCTCACCACTCCTTATCTCCAGACCCACACACCCGTTGAAGCAGGTGCGCCAGGCGCCAAGAGGCCCCGATGCGGAATTCCTGGCAAGGTCCGAGTTCCAATTGGACTGAAGGAGGGAATCTGGTATGATTTGCACCCTGTGATGTGATTGTCTGCCGGTCGTGACCTGATGGAATCCGATCATGCCAGGGGAGCAACCTCACGCGGGGGTTTCACGCCGCGGTTTTCTCTCGGCAACGCTTCGCGCCGGCGGGGCCGGTTTGTCGCTGGGTGAAATCCTGAGGCGTCGCGCCCTGGCGGCGGAACAGGGGGCTCCGGTCGCCGATACGTCCGTGATCCAGATCTGGCTGGGGGGAGGACCGAGCCAGTTCGAGACGTTTGATCCCAAGCCCGACGCGCCCCTCGAAATCCGTGGGCCCTATAGCGCCATTCCGTCCTCGCTTCAAGGAGCGCTGGTGTGCGATATGCTCCCGTTGACAGCGCAGGTCATGCACCAGACGGCGCTGGTCCGCAGCTTCACGCATCCCTTCGATGACCACTTCGGCGTGGCGCGATGGTGCCTGGGAGGACGCCGCGAACAGGACAACAGCAACGGCTATCCCTCGCTGGGCTCGATCGCCGCCCGCTATCGCGGTTCGCGTCAGCCGGGAATGCCTCCCTACGTGCTCGTCAGTGAGGAACCGGTGATGCATTTTCACCTGTTCGATGCCAACGGGCCCGGTTATCTGGGCGTGGCCAATTCTCCGTTCACCGTGATGCAGGAGCCGTACCAGCCCGAGTTTCAATTCGACCGGCTGCGAACCGCCACGAGCAGCCTGGAACTGGCCAGCGACGTCACGCTGGACCGGTTGGGAGATCGCCGATCGCTGCTGGCGGGGCTGGACCGGCTCCCTCGTCTCCTCGATTCGCGTGCCGCGAACGAAGGACTTGACCCTTTCGCCCGACTCGCGCTGGAGTTGATCAGCGGCGCCCAGGCGCGCCGCGCCTTCGACCTGAATGAAGAATCCCCGGCAGTCCGCGCCCGGTACGGGACGCACCGCTGGGGACAGATGGCGCTCCTGGCGCGGCGACTGGTCGAGGCTGGGGTAACCTTTATCACGCTCAATACGGCCCCCGACTGCCTCCGCTGGGACTGGCACGTCAGCGTCACCCGAGAAAATCGCCCGCAACCAAGCCCCGGCGGGCCGAACGTTGGCATGGAACACAGCGGCCCGCCGCTCGACCAGGCGCTCTCCGCATTGATCTCCGACCTGAGCACTCGTGACGCATGCCGCGACGTCTTGCTGATCGTCTGGGGAGAGTTCGGCCGTTCGCCGCGGATCAACGCCACCGGAGGACGGGAGCACTGGCCCCCATTGGGAAGCGTCCTGCTGGCAGGTCAGCGCTTGAAAACCGGCCAGATCATCGGCAGCTCCAGCCGCGACGGCGGGCATCCGACCGACCGCCCCATCGGCCCGGCGGACATGCTGGCGACATTGTTCAAGCACCTGGGGATCAACCCCGATTCGAACGCCGTCAACTTTCAGGGTCGCCCGATCCCCCTCCTGCCAGAGGGCCGCCCGGTGGAGGAGTTGTTCTGAGTCTAGTACGGCCCCATCCGGCTCGCCCGGATGGTGAGTAAAGATCGGCAGCTAGGTCGGGCGTTTCCCGATGTGGACGGACCCCATCCACCTTGAGTGGATGGTGAACAAGGTCTCCGCTGACAGGTGAACTTTTGGCCCCGTTGTCGGCTTCCGACACACCCTGACAACCTGCCAATCAATCCGTCAGCGCCGGTCTCGCTCACCATCTGCACGAGGCGGATGGGGTCGATTCAGCGGGGGGGCGTTCGGACCTAGCCGCCGATCTTCTTCACCATCCGGGCGAGCCGGATGGGGTCGAATTCGATCCTGGCCAGTACGCTTCCGGTCACACATTTGCGGATCAAATCTCGGATCATCCGCTTAGATCGCCAGTTCATATATTGCGCAGGTAGAGACACCATACCGTGGGCAGCCGAAAACCCTCGATGAACGCCGGCCCTGGCCCAACGGTGCGATTCAACAACCAACAACGCACAGCGGCGGCTCGCGGGGACGCTCGCCCTCCCGGTGCGCGCGGAACCTCAACGCCCGCCGACGGAGGCTGCGTCGGCTACGGAAGGGCGAGGCTCCCGCTGAGAAATCCTAGTCGCGTTTCGCGACGGGTGGTGTAAAGGAACAGCATACCGGGAGGGCGAGGTTCCCACCGCAGCCGCCAATGTGCGTTCGGGAACGTCAAACCGCTCCGTTGGGAGCACGGAACCCCTGTTCTATGGAAACGCCATTGACCGTGTGAGACAGGCAGACATCCGCCGGAAGTCGCCCATCCTGCCTGGTTCACGATTCGCCATCGCATCTTCGCTACGTCGAGTTCGAACTCCTTCGCATTAGGGACGCGGTGCGTTTCGCCCTCATGCCCAATCGTTGGCACCTTTCCCCCGGCGATGCGGATCGAATTTTGTTCTGGCGCGAACCGTGCCTGGTGTTCGTGGATCCACCCGGGCGACTCACCGGTCGTGGCGACTGCTTCGATGAGCCACGACTTCAGGGAGAGTCGGTAGACCGGGGTGACTCCCGGTTGCCTCTGGTCCGGAAAACCCAGGCAGCCGATGATCAGGATGCCTCTCCTCAGAAAAACCAACTGGCCGCTCGGGGACTTGAACCCCGACCCCTTGCGGGACAAGATCCTAAATCTTGCGTGTCTGCCAATTTCACCAAGCGGCCGGATGCGCCGGAGGGCGCCGTTCCGGATTGTAGCATGGCGCCGATCAACCCGCATCCCGCTGGCAGCCTGCATGGGATCGGTGATCGGCTTCGCCATTTTCTTTTCGTGTTCTTCGCGTATTTCGTGGTTCCATCGTTGAGTCCGTTCTGTCCAAGGCGGCACGCATCGGGTCTCGCCATCGCTTCAAGAATGGCCGATCGGTTGCATCCGATCAGGCCATTTGAACCTCCAATGGGATTCCGCTTCCTTCCGCAAGCTGTTTGGTAGTCAGGAAATTGAGCCGCTCAAAGCCAATCACGCGTCCACGTCGGTCCTTCATCAACACGACGTCGTCGTCGGTCTCCTCGCAGAGATGTTCTTTCTGTGGATCTTCGAACCAGACGCTCAGCGAGTTCCCTTCGCGATCAAAAAACAGCCTCACTTTGTCCATAGTTGTCGTCCCTCCTTTATGTTCCGGTTAAAATATGCGGTCACGACGAACCGGATTTCGTCGTGAGTCGGCGCCGTCACAACACACAGGAAATTCCCGTTGCAGGGAGCGTAATACAAATGCACGTGCGCATCCTTGGCACTTTCCCGAACGACTGTCGCGCCATCAAACAACCTCGTACCTCAGTCTCGAACCCCAACACTGCTGGATGCCTGAACCGGACGATCTGCCGCCAGCGATCCCGGGAAAGGCTCACCTTGTAACCCAGCGGCGTTAGAACACGGAAGACTTCTCGCTTCGACATCGAGGACTCTCCAACGCCCGAGAATCAATGATCGCACAGACATAGACAATCCCAGACGCTCGCGGAATGCCCCACCCTCGCAGCGGCCAATTGAAAGATAACGTGTCAGATCATTTCAAGCCAGAGCGGTCGCACTGGGGGCTCCCGTGGAATTCTTTGCCACAGGTGCAGTGAACGGGCCACCGATAGCACCCTCGATCCATGGAATGCAAACGAACAGGGGACGCTGGAGAACGGATGCGCCTCGAACGTCGAAAGGGATCCTGCGGCAGTGGACTCTCCCGCGAGGTCGTATACAATGGGACGCGGGACCAAGCTTGCTCCGCACTGGCGCTCCACCGTGATACGACGCACCACCGACGCCACTCACACGACCGATTGTCGCACCCAGCCGCGCCAGTCTGGGCGCACTCATGTATTCCGAGCGCGGCCCAGGTCTGTCGCGTGCCACGTGGCCATAGCGCTGGGAATCGGGTGGGGCGGCGGCGGCCTCTGGCTGTCGTGCGCAAGTTTCGCAAGCCAGGCGCGGGGAGAGAGCTGGGCGCTTCCGGAGCAAAGCCAGCGTGTGACAGTACAGGTGGATCCGGGATCGTCGCACCGCTTGAACTCTCCGGTGGGAGTGGAGATCGACTTCGGGAAACTGTTCCAAGCGGCGGGAATTGCCGGGCGCTTGGACCGGCATTCGATCCGCGTCGTCCGTGTCGATCCCGCGTTCGGGCGGGCGATCCAGCAGGAAGGGTCGGGGGACCGGTTTGAGATCCCGCATTAAATCATCGGCGATTTTCCGAATGCCTATCAGAACTCGAATCATGCCCGAATCCGCAAAGCTGACACGAGTCGAGCAAGCAATCATTGTAGCCGCGTACTACCGCGGCGGGAGTGGCGATGATCGCGCTTGGATTTCTAACTCGGATCAGATCGTGACTCTGTCGCTTTTCTATTCAGGTCAAATCACGGTGGACGATTGCGCTGAACGCTTTTCAAGACGAAGTTGTGTCGGCAAGCTCTACCGGTCGAATGGTGACCTGACCAAGCCGATCGAGTCGCGCTATCGGCGGTTGGTTTGCTTGATTCGAGCGCATCCGGAACTGATCGAGGGGGGTGGAGATTTTGACACTCCGGCTCATCCGACGTACACCTCCTGCCGCCTGACTTCCGATGGGCTGAATCTGGCTCGTGCGTTGATTCCGGCGTTTCGCGAGAAACCGAAGTTCCCGAACTGGCCGGACAAACGGGGAATTTCCAAGGGCCAATCAGGCGCGCCGGTCGTTGACGGATCCCCTCCGAAAGAATGAACTGAGACCTGCCGGCGCGATCAAGTCGATGCCGCGTCCCGAACCGGAATGCGCGCCTTGTCGGCGTCGATTCGCGGATTGGCATCCTTTCTCTTGCCGGGGGACCTGAGTCTCACTTCGAGGACTGCGCGGTCGCGCAGCAATTTAACGACTCCTTCACGACCGCTTCATACTGGGTCGATAGCGTGCCATCCGAACCAGCACGCTGGAATGCGGGGCGCGAACATCCTCAGGAGAGTACTTCATGTTGATCCACGATTGGTTATTGGAGATTTCTGCTGCCTGTTCCGCCACGCGGTCGCGGTTCCGCGAGGCGCGTTGCCGTCGCCCGCGGTTCCGCACGCAGGAATTGCGCTCCGGGGCCGACGTGCTGGAGCAACGCGCGCTGCTGGCGGCCGTCTATACACTGCAGATTCTGCACGCCTCGGACGCGGAAGCCGGGTTGGCAACAGTCGCGGACGCGCCCCGCTTTGCCGCCCTGGTCGATACGCTGGAGGACTCCCATGCCAACAGCATTCTGCTATCGGGCGGGGACAACTACCTGCCTGGGCCGTTTTTCAACGCCAGCGGAGATCCGGCGGTTGGGACCGCAGTGCTTGGTGGAGCGGGAAATGCCTCGATCGGTCGCGGCGACATCGAGATCATGAATCGGATCGGCTTCGAAGCCTCGGCGATGGGCAATCATGAATTCGACCTGGGGACTCGGGAAATTCGCAACTTGTTTCATCCCTCCGGCTCCTGGCAGGGAGGGCTGTTTCCCTATCTGACCGCCAACGTCAACTTCTCAAACGAACCGGACCTGAACAACCGCCTGAGCGCCGGCGGGCTGGAAGCCAGCAGCATTAAGGGGCGGATTGCCCCCACAGCGATCATCACCGAAGGAGGAGAAAAGATCGGTCTCGTCGGACTGACGACCCCCGAGATCATCAATATCTCGTCCCCTGGGCCAAATCTCGTCGTGACCCCCGGCACAGGCTTGTACGACTTCACATCGCTGGCCGCGTCGGTGAACAATGCTGTCGATGCACTGGAGTCGCAGGGCGTCAACAAAGTCGTCCTGCTGTCGCATTTGCAGCAGTTTCAGAACGAACTGCAACTGGCCCCGTTGCTCCGCGGAGTGGATGTGATCATTGCCGCCGGCTCCAATACGATCTCCGCTGATGCCACCGACCGGATTCGGACGGAGGACGCCGGCCGCGTGACCGTCGAGTATCCGCAAACCCTGTTCACTGCCGATGCCGAACCGGTGCTCGTCGTCAGCACCGATGCCGGATACCGCTACCTGGGACGCATGGTCGTGGCGTTCGACGCCGCGGGGGTGTTGATGGAGACAGCTCCCGGATCGGGCACGTATCTGGACCCGCTCGTCAGCGGCGCATTTGCCGCCGACGACCAGGGAGTGCAAGACGTCACGGGCGTTCCCACTGCGACCGCAGTGCTCTCCGGAAAGGCAGCCGGCGTCAAGCAGGTGACTGACGCCATCAGCGGCGTCATCAGCGCCAAGGATGGCGCCATTTTCGGCAAGACCGAGGTGTTTTTGGAAGGCCGTCGGACCTTCGTGCGGACGCAGGAAACCAACCTCGGCAACCTGACAGCGGACGCAAATCTCTGGGCGGCCCGTCAGATCACTGGCGACGCAACCATCGGCGTTTCTCTCAAGAATGGCGGAGGGATTCGGGATTCAATCGGCAGCTTCCCGGTGTTGGGCGATCCCCTTCCCCCCGCAGCGAACCCCGACGCCGGAAAGCTCGTCGGCGACATCTCACAGCTCGACATCGAGAATTCGCTACGCTTCAACAATGGTCTGAGCGTGCTGTCGATGAGCGGTTCCGAGTTGCTGCGGTTGCTGGAATCGGGAGTGGCGCTGAGTGGTCCCGGGCGGACCGAAGGACGCTTTCCGCAAATGGGCGGAATGACGGTCGAGGTCGACCTGAGCAAGCCCGCGGGAGACCGCATCCGCAAGCTCGTCGCAGCCGACGTCACGGGCGCGGCAATCACCGTCGTCCAGAACGGAGTTCTGGTCGCTCCCGCCGCGCAGTTTCGCATGGTCACGCTCGGTTTTCTGGCCAATGGCGGGGACAGCTATCCGTTTGCCACGCTTGCGGCGCCGAACCGCGTCGACCTGGCCGCCGCCACCGGAAACACGTTCGCCACGGTCGGCTCGGAGCAAAAAGCGCTCGCCGACTATCTGTCCGCGAATTTCAACCCGGACGACAACCCAGGACAAGCGCCGTACCGCCAGGCGGAAACCGCCGCGCGGCAGGATCGCCGCTTGCAGCAAGTCATTCCACCGGACGACGCCATCGCGCTTTCGCCGATTGCGACGGTCTCGGTCCCTGGGGGAGCGGAGATTTCCGCGTACGATGCCGGTACGCACACGCTGCTCGTCACCAAGAACAGCGGTGGAGTCCCATCGCTGGACATCATCGACATCAGCAATCCGGCCAGTCCCGGCGCGCCCCTGAACGTCAACCTTTCGGCATTCGGCGCTTCCATCAGCAGTGTCGCCGTCAAGGACGGCATCGTCGCGGCGGCCATGATCGCGAATCCCAAAACCAACCCGGGACAAGTCGTGTTTCTCGATGTCACCGGAGAGATCCTGGGGAACGTCCCGGTCGGTGCGGTCCCGGACATGATCACCTTCACGCCAGACGGACAGAAAGTGCTGGTCGCCATCGAAGGCGAGGCAGCGGACAACACGTTCCCCACTGTCAACAACCCGGAGGGGGGAGTCTCGATCGTCCTGCTCGACATGTCGGACGTCGCCGGTGAAAGTCTCAGCGACTCGACGGTCATCTTCGCGGGCTTCAATGCGTTTGACGGCCAGAAGGCCGCCTTGATGTCTTCGGGCGTGCGGCTCCTTCCCAGCCCGGCGGTGACGGTTTCGATGGATCTCGAACCGGAGTACATCGCAATCGCGCCCGATGGCCTGACCGCTCGCGTGACGCTGCAGGAAGCCAATGCCGTGGGCGTTCTCGACCTGGCGACCAACGCCTTCACGGCGATTCTACCGCTGGGGCTGAAGGACTATCGCCGGGTCGGCAATGAGTTCGATGCCAGCGACCGCGATGGAGCGGGGACCGGCGGCAGCAGCCAGCGTGTACCGGGGAACCTCCAGAACTGGCCCGTATTCGGCGTCTTCATGCCCGACGCCATTGCATCGTTTTCGACGAATGGCCAGACCTACTACGTCACGGCCAATGAGGGGGACGCCCGTCCCAACGCGGCCGATACCGCCGACACCGACATCGCGCGCGTCGGCTTGCTGAACCTGGACGACGCCACGTTTCCCAACGAGGCATTTCTCAAGAACGAAGACAACCTGGGGCGGCTCAACGTCTTGCACTTTGCCGGCGACCCGATCAGCGATCCCGACAACGATGGCGACGTGGACGTGCTGCGGACGCTGGGGGGGCGGTCTTTCACCATCTGGGATGCAGCCGGCAATCGCGTGTTCGACAGCGGGTCGGAGCTTGAACGCCTGACTTTCGCGCTGACGCCCGCAATGTTCAACGCCAACGACGGAGTCAGTACCGCCGTCGATCAGCGAAGCGACGACAAAGGCCCCGAACCGGAAGGGGTGGTCGCGGGCGTCATCAACGGTCGAACCTATGCGTTTGTCGGCCTGGAGCGCGCCGCGGGCGGGGTGATGGTCTATGACGTGACGATTCCACAGAATCCGGTCTTTGTGCAGTATGCCTTCAAGAACAATCAGGATGGCAGCGCAGTCGGCGACGATGTCAGCCCCGAAGGACTCGTGTTTGTCCCCGCCATCGACAGTCCCAATGGCAGGCCGCTGCTGGTGGTCTCCAACGAGGTCTCCGGCACGGTGACGATTTACCAGATCGCCACGTCGCCGGTGATCAATGAATTTGTGTTCAATCATACTGGAACCGACACGAACGAGTTTGTCGAAGTCTTCGGCGCGCCTCACGCGGACTACAGCGACCTCACGCTCCTGCAAATCGAAGGGGACAACACGGGGACGCAGGCGGGAGTGATCAAGAGCGTCCACCCGGTCGGCATAGCCGACGCCAGCGGGTATTGGACCACCGGTTTTCTCAGCGACGTGCTGGAGAATGGCAGCTCGACGCTCCTCCTCGTGCGGGGATTCACGGGAACGGTCAACCAGGATCTGGATTCCTCCACGACCGCCACGTTCAATAACGACGGGATTCTGGATTTCACGCCGTGGTCCGCCGTCCTGGACACGGTCGCCGTCAGCGATGGAGGCGCCACTGACCGACTGTACGCCACCACGGTGCTGGGAACGACATTTGGCGGGGGCTTCACTCCCGGCGGCGCGTCGCGCATTCCGAACGCCGCCGACGCGAACGCCGTCTCCGACTGGCGGCTGAATGATTTTGACCTGGAGGGGCTGCCGGGTTTCAACGGCACGCCGGTCGCAGGCGAAGCCTACAACACGCCCGCCGGCGTCAACCTGCAATTTGCCGCTAACGCGCCACTGCTGCTCACGATCCCGGCGATTCAAGGGGCAGGACAGCGTTCCCCGTTCGAGGACATGGTTGTGCAAACCTCGGGAATCGTCACGGCGCGCCGATCCAATGGCTATCATCTGCAGACAACGACCGACGATGGAATCGTGGCGACGTCGGAAGGCATTTTCGTGTTCACCGGCGGTGGGCCCGCGGCTGACATCATCGTCGGAGCGTCCGTGACCGTGATGGGGACCGTGCATGAGGTCGGTTTCCCCAACGAACTGACCATCACGCGGATCGGCGCATCAACAAGTACAGTCAATTCGACCGGCAATCCCGTGCCGACGGCGACTGTCATCGGCCTGGGAGGCCGTCTCCCGCCGACCGAGGTCATCGACGACGACGGCCTGGGCACGTTCGACGCCGCAACCGACGGCATCGACTTCTACGAGAGCCTGGAAGGGATGCTCGTGCAGGTCAACGATGCCGTGGCGGTCAGTTCCAACGCCCGCTTTGGAGAAATTGCCGTTCTGGCGGACAATGGCCTGGGGGCCGGGCCTCGATCGGTGAATGGGGGGATTCTACTGGATGGCGTCGGCGGGGACTTCAATCCCGAGAGGATTATCATCGACGACCTGATTGTCGCTGCCGAACCGGACGTCACGGTCGGTGACCGGTTGAATACGGTAGTCGGTGTGCTGGATTATTCATTCGGCAACTTCAAGCTGCTGAATACCTCGCCGCTGACCGTGAACATTCCGGGAGGAGTGGTCAAACAGGTCACCACGCTTGCGGGCTCCGCGACCCAATTGGCCGTGGCCACGTTCAATGTCGAAAACCTGGATGGCAACGACCCGCAGTCGAAATTCAACGACGTAGCCCGAGACATTGTCACCGGCCTGCGTTCTCCCGACATCGTTGGTTTGCAGGAAGTCCAGGACAATAATGGGGCCACGAATGATGGAACGACCGATGCCAGCGTCACGGCCCAGCGACTGATCAACGCCATCCAAGCTGCCGGCGGACCGGCCTATCTCTACGTCGATATCGCGCCGCAGAACAACCAGGACGGCGGCGAGCCCGGCGCCAACATCCGCCCCGGTTTCCTGTACAATCCGGCACGCGTGGCCCTGATCAGTCTGCAGCAGATCGAACCAGCCGACGCGGCCTTTGTTGACAGTCGCAAACCGCTCGCCGCCCGATTCGATTTCAACGGTCACGCGATCGTCGTCGTCAACAATCACTTCAAGTCCAAGACGGGGGACAACGCGCTGTTCGGCTCTGTCCAGCCACCGCAACTCTCCAGCGAGGCGCAGCGCATCGCCCAGGCCCGGATCGTTCGCGAGTTTGCGCAGCAGCTTCTCAGCGACGACCCTGTGGCCAATATCGTTGTGCTGGGCGACCTGAACGACTTTGAGTTCTCGCCGCCGCTGGCCGAACTGACGGGCGAATCCCTGACGAGCCTGGTTGATACAGTTCCGACCAACGAACGCTACTCGTTCAACTTCGACGGCAATTCGCAGGTGCTCGATCACATTCTCGTCAGCGACAGCCTGCTGGCCGGCGCGCAATTGGATTTCGTCCACCTGAATGTCGACTTTGCCGCAGCGGGCCGTTCCAGCGATCATGATCCGCTGGTCGCCTTGCTGCAATTCGCTCCCGCCCCCGGTACGGTCCCGGCCGCCGTTCAGGACGGCAACCGCCTGATCATCGCCGGCACCAATGGCGACGATCAGATTCAACTGCGGCGCGTTCAACAGAGTGTGGTCGTGGAATCCAACAACCAGGAGATCGGCCGATTCGTACTCAACACTCTGGCCTCCCTGCAAATCTTTGGCTTCCGTGGCAACGATTTGCTGGCGGTCCATCCCCAGCTCAAACTGCCCGCAACAATTCTGGGAGGGTCCGGTCACGATCTGATTCGCGGTGGAGGCGGGGACGACTTCCTGCATGGAGGGGACGGCAATGACCGGATCGGAGGCGGGATGGGGAACGATACGCTGCTGGGTGGGGCAGGCGACGACGAGCTGGGTGGTCAATTCGGACAGGACCTGCTCCTGGGCGGTGCGGGGAACGACCGATTGTTTGGCGGTCCTGGCAACGACCTCCTGTACGGTGGGACAGGCGAAGATGAACTCAATCCCGGACCTGGTGGCGGCATCGCGATCCAGACTGTGGAAGCCGCGCCGGGCGATTTGGCCTGGCTCGCCGGACTGCTCGATACGAGAACCAAGTCCCGTTTCCATTCGCTCGATCAGTTCTTCGCCAGCGGACCGCTTGACCTCAACTCCCGGTAGGCCCAAGCAC
The DNA here is from genome assembly GCA_046152955.1 of Planctomycetales bacterium. GTDB lineage: Bacteria > Planctomycetota > Planctomycetia > Planctomycetales > Planctomycetaceae > SIAF01. The sequence goes on from JBJXGA010000347.1 coordinate 11,565, forward strand.
CACAATGGCTCCCTCGGCGTCACGGCTTGTCACAGCCCCGCCGTAAAGTATACTGGTGGTGCGAGTCCAACCGGTCCGGGGAGAGCCGATGCTCGAAGTTGGCGGATTTACTGCGGGAGACTGCGGCGGTGTCACGCGGCGCGCGTTCTTGAAGACCGGCGCGTCGTTGGCCGCGGCACTGGGGGTTTCGGCCTCTGCCGACCGGGCCTGCGCCGCCGCGGCCGCGCGCGCCAAGTCGGTCGTTTTCATCTGGTTGTGGGGAGCCCCCAGCCACCTCGACACGCTGGACCCCAAGCCCGCTGCGCCGTCGGAATACCGTGGCCCATTCGCGCCGATCGCGACCCGCACGCCGGGCATGAACTTCACGGAGTTGTTGCCGCAACTGGCCGACCGGAGTCATCTATTCAATGTGATCCGCTCGCACATCACGTTTGCCCCCGGACATCCGGACGCCGGGACATACGGCCTGACCGGGTTTGCCGAGCGCCCCGAGCCGGTGAAGCCGAATTTTGGATCGATCATCGCCAAACACCGCGGGCACCGTGGCAGCCTCCCCCCGTTCGTGTCGCTGGGGCGCGGCATTCCGCGCGACGTAGTGCGGATCGTCGATGGCTACGGCGGCGGAAAGCTGGGCAAGGCCTACGATCCGTTCCAGATCAGTTGCGATGAATATGGCCAGGCGGAAATTCCCTCGCTCAAGCTGCTGGGCGATCTCAATCCGGACCGTGTCCAGGATCGGAGCACTCTGCTGGGGACTCTCGATCGGGCTCGCCGCGAACTCGATCAGACGCCACTGGGGGATTGGGACCGCACCTATGGCCGCGCCTACCAATTGCTAACGCAACCGGAAGCCCGCGATGCGTTCGACCTGACCCGCGAGTCGCCAGCGCTCCGCGATCGATACGGCGCGACGGCGTTCGGACAAAGTTGCCTCTTGGCGCGACGGCTGGTTGAAACAAGCGTGCCCTATATCCAGGTGAACTGGAGCGAATACGTCGAGTGCATGACCCCCCAATGCGATTTCGGCTGGGACACGCACATCTACAATTTTGAACTGCTGCAGGACCGGCACTGCCCGATTCTCGATCGGGCGCTGTCGGCGTTGCTCGACGATCTCGCGACGCGCGGATTGCTCGACAGCACGCTCGTCGTGGCGATGGGGGAATTTGGACGGACCCCCAAAATCACGAATCGGG
>JBJXGA010000352.1:0-74762 GCA_046152955.1 Planctomycetales bacterium
TCCGCCCGGCGATCCCACTCTTCTTTCGTTTTTGGGACTGCCAGCGGGAAATAGCCGTTCAAGTCCTTGGGGGGCTGGAGCCGGACATCCGCCGGAAGTGTACCAGCCGGAAGCGCCCGGGGCGTCCCGGCGGCAGATAACGACAGAGGAACCAGCAGCAGGAGGAGGAGCGCGACAACCTGTTTCATATTCATCGGAGTCCGTGTCAGGTGGGTGCGGAACGAAGGAGGGACCAGCCAATCTCAGCGCCGTCGTGGCCAAATTGCGTCCAACCTGTCATCGGCAGCGACTGGGCACAACGGCAGATTGCGAATTCTAACACTTGCGCACCGAATTGGCGACAATCCAACCCCATTCGGCCAATCCGTCCGTCACTCTGAACCGCGGGATTCGGACGTTTCAGACGCTCCCTTGGAGTGCGACGTCGAAATTCAGCCGGCGCAGCGCTTTCTGGTCCGTGGCCACCTGCGCCAGCGTGATCCCGCATTCACTGGCCCAGACCGAGACCATGTGCAGCGCCCCCAGTCCCTTCTTCTGATCGTGGCTCCGCCACAGCGTCTTCCCATCCACGGCATACGTCGGGCGCATACCGACTGGAAGTTGCTCGCCAGCAGTGACATGCAACGCAGCCAACCAACTGGTGAAGCCCCGCTGGAACACCTCCGGGTTCAGGGCACACAGGTCACGACGAAAGACATCTTTCCCGGGAATGCCATTGGGCAAATCCAACAGCGACCGCAAGAACTCATGATTGTGCTTGGCCCACGTGGCGATCCCAGTTGGACCGCTAGCACCTGCCAGAACCCCATCACCGACAATGTCACGACACTCACAAACGGATGCTTGCGATTGACCTCTGACCGTGGATCTTCCAAGTCCTTAAAATGACACACAACTTCAACGATTGACATCGCTGCCGGCGCCATGACAAATCCTCCGTGACGGTTTCCGTAACCCAACCAAGCACGGTGAAATATGTACTGAAATCCGGCGGAATTCGCAAATCACCCATTCTGCGCATATACCGCAGAGTGCGCGCTGGCCCTGGATCGACTGGGAGCATCCGCGCGTTCTAGGATTCCCGTTTTTTGAGAATCCTGGAAATGCGAATTGTTTTGGAGTGCAATTCAAACAGAAGAGACGTTACCGGTGTACATTCCTTTGGCGTCTGAAGCGACATCCAGCACATATGCCGACGCCAAGCAAGGCCGACAATGCACTCGGCTCCGGCGTGTGCAATTCAAAATCGTACGTGTTTGGCAGCGGTCCGGCTAAGTCGACGCCGAAGGCCCGGAAATCGATTGACACCGAAGATGGCGACGAAACAAACGCTGATGTGATTGGACTCGAGCGCCCGCTCGTCTGGCTGATTCCTTTGATTGTTGCTCCATCAGATGGATTCAGGTCACTAAGGTCAACGCGCAAAACCGGGCCAATAAAGCTTTCAAAACCTGTATTACTTCCATCAACGTGCGAAACAGTGATCCTAAAACCCCACGCAAACACATCAATGTCCATCGCAAAGCTGTTGATAAGTTGGGTTGGCAAATCAAACCCAGCCGCATTCGGTGTAAACAGACCTCCGGTAAACTCCGTCCCAGGGTTGTTTACTACCTGAGGAGATGCAAATTGGGTGATGATTTCGCCAGAATTCCACAAGGGGTGCAGTGAGGCGACCACAGAGTCGCCAATTAGTGTGAAAGCGCTGGCTGACGAGCTGCCACAAGCAATTAAAGTCCACGCAGACATAGCGAATAAAACCTTACGTGATCGTGATTTCATCGCATGACCTCCGATAACGGCAACGAATGGCGGTGCCGTAACGCCAAACTTGTTTATAGATAGTTTCGGGACATCACTTGCAGTCCGTAGTGTCAGGGCCTTGCGCCGTCGGCATGCCATTACCATAATATGTTGCATCGTGGCCGTCGGTGACTCGATGATGAAACGCGTCGATCCAAATGTGCAGCGTTTCGACGGCCCACCTTCCCCGCCGCACCTTCGTTAACTGCACGGCTCCACTCCAGCCTTCTTGATTAAACGAACGCCCACTCCATTGGCTGCGGAAGAATAGAGATAACTGCCAAACTAGTAGACTTTAACTGGACAGGCCACTACGGTCGAGGGAGAACCAAAGCCCGGCTTTGCCCCGAGCTGCCAGCGCACCCGACAGTAATAGGACCGAACTTGCGACAATCAAAGCTTTCATCGAATGCCTTTCACGAAACGACATGTGCTCTGACGAATTGCCAGATGGAATTAACAATACTAGTGTGTCCGCAGTCTTGTTAGACCTTCGATAAGCGAGGCCGGTAATCGTCAGAATGTTGGCGTCGGCCGGAGACTGCAAGAAGAGTAAAATCGCAAGGTATCCACCGATCAGTGGCGCCGCGATGTCGAGCACCTTGCCGGGTGGTAGCACTTGAACCACGGGTTGAAGAAAGCATCAGAGTCCTCCGAGTTTTTTGGATGGGTACGATCGCAAAAGACGACAATCTCGGATGCCATTAGCCTTTCTGGGGGAATTGCTGGCCCCAACCTGCAATTCCGATTCAAATACAAAAGCCCCTTGCAACGCTGAGCGTGGGAAGGGGCTGTCATAGCCGAATGGATTTTCTGCCCGTCGCGGGCATACTCTTAAATAGTTTACTGATGTTCGATGAAATGTCAAGCGTCTCGTGCGACCCCATTCGGTCAATCCGTCCGTCACTCTGAACCGCGGGATTCGGACGTTTCCGACGCTCCCTTGGAGTGCGACGTCGCAATTCAGCCGGCGCAGCGCTTTCATCGAGCGCGTGGGGAACCCAGGATCGTGTATTTTGGAGTCTGCCAAAACCAATGGCGGCGCGTTTCTGAACCGAGAAACGCGCCGCCTGAGGACGAATCAACTGATTGACAGAAAGTCGTTGGACATTCCACCGCGACCTCCGCCGGGATTTGCTATTTGTCCTTCCGCCGCTTGAACCGGGCGACCAACCCGAACCCAGCCAGGCATCCCAGGAACGCCATGCTGGAGGGTTCCGGACATTGGGTGTAGGTGTCACTCACATTGGCTAGAACTCCAGTGTTACTCACGTCGATATCAATCGTGAGCCACAGGTGCTTCAGACCCAGATCGCAAATATCTACCGTTTGCGGATCACCGTTCACGCTCTCCAGATGCGCCACCAGATTCGTGCGATTCGCATCCGAATAGATCCATTTTTCGACATCCACATCGGTGGCATTGACGTCGCTGTCGAGCCGGGCGGTCCAAAAGTGATGCGGACCAAGAATCTCAACGTTATACAGAAGCGACCCGGTCCAAGGGCCGACAACGTGTTCCAATTCACTGAATTCAATCTGGTAGATGGTGCCATTGTTGAACGTGTCGACCATCGCCGGATTGGCGCCGCCGAGCGGAATGCCGCTTGAGCTTTCGTAAGTATAGAGTTTGTCCCCCGACTGAATCGGATTGCCGTTCCAGGCACTGATTTGGATGGGCCCGGCGGACGCCAGATTGGCCATGCCCAGGGCAGCGATCAGGGCCGCGGTTGTCGTCCAGATTCTGAAACCTTTCAACATGTTGTTATCTCCTGCTCGTAACGAATGACAAATGGTGGTGTGAACTCGTAAAGCCAGCGTTAAACTCCCCAGCGTTCCCAGGAACGCGATGGGACGGAGCTTCGCGGTGGGCGGAAGATCCCCAGACTGAAGTCGGGCCGCACCCAACGGAGCCTTGCAAATCGAAGCCAACGCATCGGAGATGTTCCTGCGGATTCGACTTTCAAAACGACTGCCAATGGGGGCTGGCGAATGTGTCGGATTTCCGCGAGTGGAATCCCCATTCCACGGGATAGAATCGTGGTTACCAGGATCTGAACAGGCAGCCCATCGTCAGTACCGGGCTCGAGACCCGGTCGTAGACCACGTTCTGAAGCCACGGCAGACCGCGTGGCCGCGGCACCGTCAACCTCAACAAGCGGCTGGCCTTCGAACTGGGGCTCTTCACTGGTGATGCGCACGAGTGTCAGGTCGTTACGCACAAGGGCTGCCTGAAGACTGCCGCCGCTCCATTGGAGCAACGCCACTGTCAGGAAGAGAGCGGTGATGGCTTGACGACTCTGCATGGCCGATCAGTAGTTCTTTCGGAACCAGCGGACACGCGTTCGCCGGATTAGGCGACGCGTGTGAAAGAGATGCTACTGGATCCCGCGCGCCGAGGATGTCCGTGTGTGGCGCGATCTGGCGTCAGGCAGTCGCTCTCAGGCGTGTCCGCATCAGCGGACGACTGATGTCAGCGAATTGGACCAGGAACTGTCGGGCATTCGGCAGCGCCACTTGTCAGTCGATGACCGACAAGTCAATTGCTTGCGGAGCATTCCGGCCTGGCAGCAAACGCCGCGGTCTCCCCTTCCATGTTCCAGCGGACCGCTTCAAAATCGACCTGCCGCGAGTTGGCGAGTCGCATTTTCATTCGGATCCGCTGCCGGTACGTCTCCGCCGTCTTCCGACTCACATGGAGACGGCTCGCAATCGACGCCATATCCAGGCCGCTACCCAGCAATCGGAACACTTCCAGCTCGCGATCCGACAACCCTTCCAGCGCGGAACCATTGCATTGCGATTTCGAGCCGATGGTGCGGTCCAACAAATAGTCGGCCAACTGATCCGGCAGAGAAACCCCCCCGGAATGCACCTTTCTGATCGCGGTCAACAGATCGGTGCTGGAGTGACGCCCATTGAACCACCCCCGCGCGCCGGCGCGCAGTGCGCGTTCGGCGTACATGGCTCCATCACACATCGACCAGATCAGGCATCGCATGGCGTGATTGCGCTGATCAAGACGCCGGATCAGTTCCAGTCCGGATCCCACGTCGTGAGCCATCGCGATCACGCAGACATCGGCCGAACACTCCTCAAGCGATTGCAGAGAGGACGCGCTGTGATCGACTTCGGCGCAGACGCGCATGCCGTCCGTTCGAGAGATCAGCGATCGCAGGCCTTCCCGCACCAGCGGACAGTCACTCACAATAGCGGTGTGGATCATCGCGCCGTTCGATTCCAGTCGGGCATGCGTCGCACCAGCTTCTCGTGGAGAATATGCCACGGGTGACCATTTTTTTCGCTTGTTCAGACTGTTCATGAACGGCCTCGCAAGAACTCTTCGGGGTGCTGTCAAAAAGAAAAGCCCCTCAGGACGTAAAACGTCCTGAGGGGCCTTCATGACCTAATGGAGATCAGATTCTAAGTTCTATCCGTCGCGGACAAAACTGGTTCGTACAACCAATGGTACGCCCAGCCAACGTCGCTGTCAACTCAAACAATTTGCAGCATTTCCAGTCTCGTGGCTTCCGCGGCGAGCTCGTCGTCCAGCAATTCTCCCTGCCGCACGATCGTTGTTTCTGCCAGTTGTCCGCTGGTCGCATCGCGGCCCAGAACGGCGATGCGTCCGTCGGTACCGTAACGGCACTCCACTTCGATGGGTGAACGTTCCGGCAGCCCTTGCGGAAGGTTGCGGAGGACGAATTCCCCGATCTGCGTGCAGGCGTCCGCTTCCCGCGCTTCCCCTTCCAGGACGCGGACGCGGACTTGTCGCTGATGGGCCGAGCTGGTGTGGTATACCCGACTCCGGGAGACAGGGAGGGCGGTGTTCTTGGGAATCAGGATGCTGTTGGCGTAGCCTTGCGGCGTTCGGACCGCAATCCCCAGACTGTGGCTGTTGACGTCAATCGTCTGAAAATCGGCCCAGGCAGGGCCGGCTCCGGGGCTGTCCCCCGCAGCGCCGCGGGCGGCCCGCGACAACAAAATGCCGCCGTGAATCGCCGCGCCGTGGGCCACCACTTCGTCCGCGGAGAGGCTGCAGTCGGGATCGCGTCCGGAGATGCGGCGAATCATTTCGCGGACCTGCGGCGTGCGGGTCATCCCCCCCACGAGCAACACGCGGTCAATGTCAGACCAGGCCAAACCCGCCGACTCCACAACCAGTTCCGTGGTCATTTGCGTTCGGATGAGCAGGCTGGCGGTTAATTGTTCAAACTGCTCGCGAGTGACGTCGACAGACAGGCGCTGCGCCGCGTGCGCCACCATCACCCGCGTCGTGGCGCGCGCCGACAGCGCCAGCTTGGCCTGCTCCGCCGCCTGGTAAAGAAACGCCAGACTTTCCGGGTCGGATCGCGGGTCGGAACGGTGCGCTTTCTGGAACTCTTCGGCCAGATAGGAGACCAGCCGCTCGTCCCAGTCCCGTCCCCCCAGTCGCACGTCGCCGTCGGTTGCCAGCGTTTCAAACCGCTGCGGCGACATCCGAACGATCGACACGTCGAAAGTCCCACCCCCCAGGTCGAAGACGAGCGCCGTCAATTCCTTCTTCGTCAATTCGTCGGCAAACGTCGCCGCCTGACCCTGGCGGCGGAGGTGCGCGTCAAAGGCAAAAGCCAGTGCAGCCGCAGTCGGTTCGTTGATAATGTCCAGTACGGAAAGCCCCGCCAGTCGCCCGGCGACTTGCGTCGCCCGCCGGCGCGTGTCGTCAAAATAGGCGGGGACAGTGATCACGGCCTGCCGGACCGGGCCGAACCGAGTCTCGACGTCGGCTTTGATCCGCCGCAGAATGATCGCGGACAAAACCTCGGGGCGAAACGCCTCTCCCTGGAGTTTGCGATGGTAGGCGGCATCCCCCATGTCGCGTTTGACGCAGACCGCGGTGCGGTCGGGATAAACGCATTCGCTCCGTTTCGCCTCGCGGCCGACCACCACCACTCCCTCTTCGAGCATCAGAACGCTGGGAGTGATCAGTTCTCCTTCGCGATTGGGAACCGTTTGGGGCGTACCTTCGCGCGTTAAGCGCGCGGCGCACGAGTAGGTCGTTCCCAGATCGATCCCCACCAGCCCCGAAAAATCGATCGGCATAATCTATGGCGGCGCGTGTTGGAGCGTGGGGCGCAATTGCGGGAAAGCGCGCAACTGCGCGCCAACTTCCGCATCCAGCTTCTTTTGGAATTTTTGATCGGCGGAGAATGCGCGCCGGCCATAGCGCACCAGTTCCACGACTCGCGACGGCCCAGCCAAGCGCGGGTCGCGGGAGGTGCGTGCGGGAGTGCGGCGCGTGCGGATCGTCTTGAGTTCGCGCAAGACTTCGGTTGTTGTCAACTCGAGTGACGCATCCTCCTCCTGAGAGGCAATCGTTCCGTTGTTTGCCGCACGCGACACTGGTGGCGTCGAGGTTGTCGAGGGAAGCCCCTCGCTGGCCGTCGCCACCGACCTGTCGGTGACCGGCGGTTGCGGCGCTTGAGTCACTTCGGACGGTTCCCCTCCTCGCCTCGCGAGGGCATTCCCGGTATCCGAGGATCCGTATTTCGCTGAACCGTTTTCTGTCGGCGATCCGGCCACGGAGTCGCTCAGCGGACGGGGACTTGATTTAGCGTTCGAATCGGGAACAGTGGAACCGGTATCGTCCATTCCCAAGACGCTCGGAACGGATGCAGTCCCAGGAGAAGGTGTCGGAGAGCTGGATGCCTGGTCACTTATCAGGCGGTTCTTCGCCAGCCGCTCTCCATCCGCAGGGGGGGCGCCGGTGGACGGCAGCGCCGGGTCACTGGCGGCCGCATCCCACCGTGGGGAATCTCCGGATCGGTTCAGGTTCAACCAGAAAACCACCCCCAGTCCCGCCAAAGTCGCCAAGCCGACGATGGCCCGCCCTTTCCTCGCGGGAGGGCGTGCCGCGGTGGAAGTCGGCCGTTGATCGTCATGCCGCTGTGCCGCGGGAATAAACGTGGAGAGAGTGGAGATGGGAGGCAAGCCATACTGGCGGCGCAGGGCTTCGTCATACCGCGTTTTTTGCGCTGGATCGAGCAGGCAGGCGGTGGCGGCGGCCAAGTGCTCCAGTCGGACCTGCGTCCGAGTCGCGTAGGGCCCCACCTGGTACTTGCGAGCCTCCTTCATCATTTCTCGGGCGCGGGACGCGATGACCTCCTGCGCCGATTCAAACGGTGGCAGTCCGAGGAGGGAATAAAAGTCCTCCAGCGCGGACGACGTGGGATCGGCCGGTCCGTCCGGAGGCGGAGAGGGAGTGAATAGAGGGAGGCTCATGACAATCCACGATACCAAATCTGCCGCGACGATCAATCGGGATCACCCTGCGATCCGCCGGGAATTGTTCAGTCGGTTCGCCACATCCGCCGCACGGGGATCCGAAAAGGCGGGTTGACCGACCTGACAAGGGGCCTTAGAATCCATTGTGTGAATGGGTTACGTCATCGTTCGCGGCTATGCGGGATGGCGTGCTGGCGTACTTGGGGAGGCTTCAATGCCCAATTTTTTGCGGTGCTGTGGGACTCGGTGTGGACTGATCCTGGCTTTGGCAGCGCTCTTTGCCGGTGTGGCTCTGCTGCCTGCGAGCGCCGGCGCGCAGCAGAAAAAGAAGGCCGAAGACCAATATCCGCCGGAAAACAAGACTGAGAAGACGAAGGATGGGGGAACCATCCACTTCACGTATTATCGGTCCCTATTGGGAAAGAACGCGCCGGTGATTCTCCTGCTGCATCAAAAGGGGGGAAATCGGCTGATTTGGCAGGGGCAGGGGGGATTTGCCCCCAGAATGCAGGCGCAGGGCTACGCCGTCATCACCGTCGATCTGCGCCATCATGGGGAAAGCCGCGATGGAGGGGCCGACGCGGCGGCCGGCGGAAATGCCAACCAAAACGACAAGAAAAAAGGGGGAGGGAAGAAGGCCGCTGCCAAGGACCTTAAACCGCAAGACTACCGCGCCATGGCCGACCTCGACCTGGAAGCGGTCAAACGGTTCATCTACGAAGAGAACCAGGCCGAGAATCTGAACATGAACAAGATCGGCATCGTGGGGCCGGAAATGGGGGCCAGCGTCGCCACCCAATTCGCAGCCAACGATTGGCTCAAAGAGCCTCATCCGGACGGTCAGGTGGGATACCAGACTCCCCGCGGCCAGGACGTGCGAGCGATCGTCCTGATTTCACCGCAAACGAGCTTTCACGGACTGGCCATGACTAAGGCGATCGACGTGTTGCGAAACCCCGATTTCAACGTCGCGTTTCTGGTCTGCGTCGGCAAGAACGACACCGAAGACAAAGGCCAGGCCAAGAAGATTTTTGATTTGGCCAATGCGCTCCCGAACAGCGACAAGCGGATGTATAAATACGAGTATCCGGGCAAACTCCGTGGCACCGATCTGATCGGCAAAGGGCTGCAAATCGAAGACCACATGGTGGCCTTCTTCGGCGAGCATCTATTGAAACTCGACGCGCAGTGGAAAGACCGGCAGAGCAAGCTCATCAAGAAAAAGTGATCGTTGTCTAGTTGTTGTCGGGCAACTCACTGCGGCCGTCGTTGCCGGACGCGACGGCCGACATGTCCACTTCGATCAACGACGTGCGGCGGAATTCATTCGCCTGCGATGTCAGCCCGCGCTCTTCACGCGTCACGCTCACCTGATAACGTGCCAATCCAAACGGCAGCGTGTCGGTCAGCCACAACACGCCGGAGTTCTTGGAGCGGGACATCTTGTCCTGCAACAGGCGGCTCCCTTTGAAGACGCGGACCGGCACCGGGTCATTCGACACCTTGAGGGGCAGCTCTCCCCCTTGACTCTCATCGGCCTGCAGGTCGGGATAGTAAGTGAGAAGGGCAATCGTCGGATACACCGCCAGCACACGATCGCTCACCGGCTCGACGTCACGCTGACTCACCTTGCGGTAACCCTTGACGATTGGAAGGAACGTCACGGGAATGCCGGTGTCGTCGACCGGCTTGCCGATCACTTTGCTTTCGGGAATCAGCACCTTGTACAGGTACGTTCCCCCCGGTCCGGGAGGTTTCTCCAGCGCCTCAACCCGCGTCACGGATTTGAATTCGACCCAGCGGCAGGGCACTTCTGCTCCCTGAAACGTGGCCTGCGTCTGACCGACCGAGGTAATCGTCAGTTCGCTGCGCCATTTGAGAACCTCGTCCCCCGCGTTGGACTCGGGGCGCGCCTGGGTCTGGGTGTAGGCCCCTTCAAATTTCACCCAGGCGCCATCCTCCTGGGGCAGATTCCAGATCAGTATCTGCGCTTGAGCGGGAACCGCCCCCCAGAGCAGGGCCGCCGCCAGCGTGTATCCGAGAGTCGTGATGCGCATTCGTCCACCTGTCAGACCAATGAATGGATGGGGTCGCGCCCGCGGGGCGGCCCACTCTGGCGCGCGGTCAACCGCCGGCGGAAGCCCCTCCCGCTGTGGCGGGAGCTTCCGTCGGCGCGCTCGTGCGCGGTTGTTCGGCCTTGGTTGGCTTTTCCGATTCGGAGATCTTCGTCGATCGGGCTGGATTGTTCTTCAACCAATCTTTCAGCTTCAGCAGCGAGTCGGTGATGTCCTGTGGATTGACGACCTTTTCCACAATCGGCACGACCGCATCACATGCCTCCTGCACCGTCTTCTTGTGGCCCGCCAGCGTTCCCTTGGAAGAGACCTGCGTCAACAACCCGCGACCATTACGGCCTTCGTCATCGTTCGCCGGTTTAAAGGCCAAATACAGCTTCAGAAACGCCAGCTTCCACATCGCCCGCTCCGGTTGCTTCTGGTAAGCGTCGCTCATCTGTTGAGCGAGCAGGGCCACTTGCTGCGCAATCAACCCCACGTCGATATCCCGCTCCAAGGGCAAACGGCCCAGGGACTGTGCCGCTTCGGCACGCACGATCCAGGGGCGATGGGTGTCCACCAGCACTTCGGTCAGCGCGTCAGCGACAATCGGCCTTTTGTCGAGGCTATACACGACCCCCACGGTGCCCAACCCCTCGGCCAGTCGCATCTGCAGCCATTCGTGATCGGAACCGCTGGCCGCGAGCTGTTTCACCAGTGTCTCGACGATTTGATTGCGGAGAACCGGCTTGATTTCGGGAGCGGTCCCGATGCGGACCAACCCGACCACCGCCCAGATTCGCACCGCATCCGGTTGCTTCTGTTGGTTTTGATTGACAGCTTCCAAAAGCTGCGTGAGCGCCGGTTTGGCCCGCATGCAACGGACGGCCGGGTTCTTGTTTTCCGACTCAGTTTCATTCAATTCCGAAATGTCGGCCAGGAGGATCGCCGCATTGAGCCGCGCCACGAAATGGTAATCGAACAATTTGGGGGCCTGATCGGCGATGGTCTGCATCAGAAAGATGCGAACTTCGCGCTTGGTGTTGCGGGCCGTTCCCGCGTCACGGACTTCCTTGAACAGCCGCTCGCGCAGCTCGTAGGCCCGTTCTCGATTTTCCTTGCGGGTGAACTGCGAGAGCCGCCATTGGACCATCTCGACGATCAACTGCTTGTCCGCGTCGCTGGTGAGTTCTCCTTTGGCAATCAAGTTCTTGTAGCGCGAGACGGCATTGGTTTCTTTCTTTTTCGATTCCCGCTGCCGTTCTTTCTCGCTCAGGCTGCTGTCGTCGGCGAGGTAGGGCTCAAAAATCCATTCCTCGGTGGTCGTCAGCCAGTCGGGAGGTTCGGGAGGGACCACGTAGCCGCGGGGGAGTTTTTCCGGATCCAACTCTTCATCGCCCGCGTCGGTCTTACTCGTTTTCTTTTTCTTGGACGTCTTGACCTTGCCTCCGGCGCCGGGCATTCCACCTGGCATCCCTCCGGGCATGCCCCCCGGCATCCCGCCCGGCATTCCTCCGGGAGACGATTTGGGCATTCCCCCCGGCATTCCGCCAGGCATCCCTCCAGGCATTCCACCCGGCGTCCCCCCCTTGGTTCCCCCCTTGGATTTGCCGATTCCGCCAGCCTTCCCCGAGGCCTGCACATCGCTGGCGATCAGGCAGACGGCAGTGATCAGCGACAACAGGAGCCGCCCAATGCCGGGTGTGGTCCTCAGGGATCGCGGTGACGGATGCGTCATGGGAGACATGGCGGTATTCTGGAGAAACACGGGTGAGAGAATCCTGACTCACGACTCCTCGGCCCGGAAAAACTGACGATGTATCGCAGGCAGCCCCCAGCGGCGATAGAATCACGTTGAAAGATACCATCCCGCTCGCCGAAATGCCAACTGCGGCGCGGGACTGGGGTCGATGAATTGAGACTCTCCTTACCGTATCAGCCCCCATCGGCAAATGTCAAGTTTTTTCCAGACACCCCCCTGATTTTACCCCATGAATCAGCCCCTTGCGCCGCGATTGTACTGGGATCCGCTGTTTCTTGAACATCGCACCGGCGACCATCCCGAAACTCCGGAACGATTGCGCCATCTTTACTCCTGGCTCCCTGGCCGTCCGGTGTTCGAACGCTACATCCGGGGGGAGTTTCAATCGGCAGAACGCCGACAACTGGAACGGGTCCACGACCCGGCGTACATCGACCATGTCCGCACGTTCGCCCAGGAGGGCGGGGGTCGGATTGAGTCGGATACCGTGGTCAGCCAGCGCTCCTATGAGGTGGCTGCAGCCGCGGCGGGAGCGGCCATTGCGGCCGTTGACGACGTCCTGTCGGGGAAAGCCTCCCGGGGGGTCTGCCTGATTCGCCCTCCGGGGCATCACGCCCTGGTTCAGGAACCGATGGGGTTTTGCCTGTTCAACAGCGTGGCGGTCGCCGCCCGCCACGCGCTGGTCCACCATAGTTTGGAAAGGGTGTTGATCGTCGACTGGGACGTGCATCACGGCAACGGGACTCAGGATATCTTTTACGAGTCGCCCGAAGCATGGTTCCTGTCGGTGCATCGTTCTCCGTTTTATCCCGGAACCGGCGCGGCGCACGAAACGGGACGGGGGCGCGCTGTGGGGACCAAGTTCAATTTGCCGCTCCGCCTGGGAACCACCCGTTTGGCTTTTCGAGAACAATTTCAAACGCTGCTGGAACAGGCTGCGGCCAAATGCCGCCCCAACCTGGTGTTGATCAGCGCCGGTTTTGACGCGCATGCCGCCGACCCGATTGGCTCTCTGGGGCTGGAGACCGAAGATTTCGAACCTCTGACGAGGCTGGTATCGCAAGTCGCCGACCAATATTGCGCGGGGCGTCTCGTGAGCCTACTGGAAGGGGGCTACCACATCCACAAACTGGCCGACTGCGTCGAATGCCATTTGCAGGCGCTGCTGCCGGCCGCCACCTGATTCAGGTATCCCCCATGCTGATTCACCGCAGATTCAACACCCTGGCGCTCTTGGCCTGGCTGCTGGGAGTTCTTCCCTCCCTGGCGGCCGACCGGCAGTTTGAAGTGACATTCGCACCGCAAGTCCGGCAGCAGCCGTACTCCGGACGCTTGTACCTGTTTTTCACCCGCCACAAGAATCGCGAACCGCGACTCGGCCCCGACTGGTTTCAACCCGAGCCGGTGGTCGCCGTCGATATCGAAAACTGGAAGCCGGGGGAGCCATTGACCATCGGCCCGGCACTGAAGGAGTGGATGGTCGCTTTTCCGCGGCCGCTGGCGGAGCTCAAGCTGACCGGATTCCGCGTGCAGGCACTGGCGCGGTTCAACCCCTATGACCGGAAACTGGGGAACGGCGAGGGGAATGGCTTCAGCAGCGCGGTGGAACTTCCGGAGGATGACTCCGCGGTCCGCCTGATGATTGATCGACTGGTGGAGTCGCCGCCGTTTCCTGAAAACCAATGGTGTCAGCTCCTGGCGGTCAAGAGCGTGCGGTTGAGCGCGTTTCATCGCCGCAACGTCGCACTCCAGGGGGCGGTGCTGCTCCCAGCCAGCTACTATGCGGAGCCTGCGCGGCGGTATCCGGTGATCTACACCGTTCCGGGCTTTGGGGGGACGCACCGCGATCGGATCCCCAGGGAGCCGATCAAAGAACAAAATGCCGAAGGGGTCGAGTTCATCCGAGTCGTGCTCGATCCGAGTTGCCCGCTGGGACACCACGTGTTCGCCGACTCCGAGAACAACGGACCGGTCGGCCGCGCCCTCGTGGACGAATTCGTTCCCGAATTGGACCTGCGTTTTCGGACGATTGCCAAGTCTTCGGCCCGATTTCTGACCGGGCATTCGTCAGGTGGCTGGAGCACGTTGTGGCTGCAAGTGGCGTATCCTGAGACATTCGGAGGAACCTGGAGCACCTCCCCCGATCCGGTTGATTTTCGCGACTTTCAGCGGATCGATCTGTACCGCGCGGGGGTGAGCATGTACCGCGACGACGAGGGGCAGCGGCGCCCCATCGCTCGCGTCGGCGGCCAGGTGCAACTTTGGTACGATGACTTTGACAAAATGGAGGAAGTTTTGGGTTTCGGCGGGCAATTGCACAGTTTTGAAGCGGTCTTCAGTCCCCGCGGAGCCGATGGAAAACCGCTGCGCGTGTGGGACCGCAAGACCGGAGTGGTGGATACTGCCGCCGCCGAACATTGGAAAAAGTACGACATTCGCCTGATTCTGGAATCGCGCTGGGACGAACTGGGGCCTCAACTCGGCGGCAAGCTCCATGTGATCATGGGGGAGGAAGACACGTTCTATCTGGAGGGGGCGACCCGCCTGCTGGGTGAAGCGCTCCGAAAGCTGGACAGCGACGCGGTTGTGGAACTCGTGCCGGGCAAAGATCACTCCAACATCTTCTCCCCCGAACTGGTCCGCCGAATTCGCGAAGAGATGGTGGCGGCATTCCTCCGGCACCATTCTGCACCCTGAGTTGAGGGGGGCCACTCCGGCCCGACATCGCCCACCTGCCCGGCAGTGCGCTCATTCAGTCGCGATCCACGCTTGCTGCGAGGGTCGCGTGTGTTTCCGGCGGAGTGCGGTTCCGCCGTCCGGTCCCATTCGAATCGTTTCGTCCGGAGTGACGATCCACACACCCCCGGTCAGGGGATCCGCGGCACACGCCAGGGCAGGCATCTCCACTTCCACTTCAAACTCCCCGCCTTGGGAATAGCGCTGGATCGATCGTCGGTAGATCGTCACCCAGACACTGCCAGTGCGGGAATCGATCGACAATTGGAACGGGGTGGACTCTCCCAATGGGATCGCGTCGGCCAGCGCGCCCTCCTCCTCGAAGACCAACAGTTCGTTATGACTGTTGTCGACCTGCGGGTGTTCACGGACGGCGACCCAGATTTGCCCCGTTCGCGGATGGACTGCCACGGACGAAGCGCACCACTTTGTGATCTCTTTTTGTAAGACGACTTTCCCCGTCGCCGCGTCAATTTTTGTCAACTGGTTCGACACGATCCAAAAGCACTTTCCGCGGGGGTCGTAGGCGATGTCGAATCCACTGACAGTGTAGGTTGCCAGCCTCTTTCCCTCCGGATCGATGACGCACGTTTTGTCTCCGTGGATCGTCCCCTTGGACGTTAAGAGCCACAGATTCCCGGTTTCGGGGTCAACCGCCGCTGCAGAGGCTTCGAGGTCTTCCAGCGTCAGCAGTTCCCGCCCCCTCCTGTCAAAGCGCCGCAACCGCTTTCCCACCAGTTCGATGACCCAAATCGAGCCGCGGGCCGCGTCCACGGCGATCAAGTGGCTGCTGCCAATCGACTGGCAGCCGTTGAAATCGCCGATCTCAAACGTGACGTTGCCTGTCCGATCCAGTCGGGTCAGGCGATCGGAATAGGTGGCCTGGCCTTTGAATTCCGAATCGCTGTCATCCAGGACCAAAAGCCCCCCCGAGTCTGGTTCAGGTGGGGCGGCGGAAAGCCCCGCCGGTACGACAATGGCCAGGGCAACCGCCAGCAGACATTCCGCCAGGAGGCACCCTGCAGGGCGCCTTCGGAGATTCTTCAGTAAATAACGCATGTTGAATTCTCCGGGGCAGCCCCACCCGATCGACCCGATGGATTTCACACCCCCATCTCGTTCTGCAAGCATATCACTCCACGGGACAGGGCGCGACCCGCCAAATGTCCTGGGCATATTCGGCAATCGTCCGATCGCTGGAAAACCGCCCGGAAGCGGCCAGATTGAGAATCCCCTTGCGAGTCCATCCCTCCGGATCGGCATACTCCGCGCTCACCTGTTGTTGCGCCTGGGCATACGCCGTCAGGTCCGCCAGATGCATGTAATAGTCCCCCTGCTCCAGCAGCGCCTCGCGGAGCGGAGCAAACAAACCCGGCTCATTCCGGCTGAAGTGGTCGCTGAAGATCAGGTCCAGCGCCTGCCGCGTTTCGGGTTCGTGGTCGTAGTGCCATTGGGGGCTGTACCAGCCGCGCGTTTCGATGACCTGTTCGGCGCTGAGTCCGAAGAGAAACAGGTTCTCCTCCCCCGCCTCCTGGGCCATTTCGATCGTCGCCCCGTCGCGCGTTCCGATGGTCAAAGCGCCATTCATCATGAACTTCATGTTGCCGGTCCCGCTGGCTTCATAGCCAGCGGTGGATATCTGTTCCGAGAGGTCGCTGGCGGGAACCAATCGCTCGGCGAGCGACACGTTGAAATTGGGCAGGAACAGCACGCGCAGTCGATCTCGGACCAGCGGATCGGCGGCCATCGTCTCCGAGAGATTGCCGATGAATTTGATGATCAGTTTGGCCAACCGATAGGCCGGGGCGGCCTTGCCGGCGAAGAAAAACGTCCGTGTCGGAAACGTCATCCCCGGGTCGGCGCGGAGCCGATTGTACAGCACGACCAGGTGCAGCGCCGCCAGCAACTGCCGTTTGTATTCGTGGATCCGCTTGATCTGGCTGTCGAACAGCGATTCCGGATCGACGACCTGCCCCGTTTCGGTCTGCAGCCAGTCAACGAACCGCTCCTTGGCGCGGCGTTTTGCCCGCCGGAACTCCTCCTGAAAGGCGGCATCGTCGGCCAGCGACTGCACGCGGCGCACCTGGTCAAAGTCGGTGATCCACTCCGGGCCAATCGCCTCTGTCAAAAGTTGCGCCAGGTCGGGATTCGCCTGCCGCAGCCAGCGCCTGGGCGTCACCCCATTGGTCTTGTTGTTGAAGCGTTCCGGGAACATCCGGGCGAAATCGGGGACGACGCGGCGCTGCAGCAATTCCGTATGGATTCGTGACACGCCGTTGGTGCTGTGCGTTCCCAGAATCGCCAGGTGCGCCATCCGGACGTGCGGCGACAGGTCGTCGTCGATCAGGCTCAGGCGTCGGACGCGCTCCACGTCCCCAGGAGATTGCCGCTCGACCTCTTCCAGAAACACGCGGTTGATCTCATAGATGATCTCCAATAGGCGGGGGCAGACCAGCTCGAAGAACCGCACCGGCCAGCGCTCCAGCGCCTCCGGAAGCAGCGTGTGATTGGTGTAGGCCAGCGTGCGGGTGGTCAAGTCCCAGGCACGGTCCCAGTCCAGCTCCCCCTCGTCGAGCAGCCACCGCATCAATTCGGCCACGGCGATCGCCGGATGCGTGTCGTTGAGCTGGATCGCCGCTTTCTCCGGCAGGAGTCCCCAATCGTCGTGCCCCTTTCGGAAGCGGCCAACGATGTCGGCGATCGTACATCCGACGAGAAAATACTCCTGAACAAATCGGAGCGTTTGACCGGCGGTCGTCGAGTCATCGGGATACAACACCCGCGTCACCGTTTCGCCAATGATCCGCTGGGCGACGGCGCCGATAAAGTCTCCGGTCCCGAATTCATCCAGATCGAGCGATTCGGGGGCTGCGGCGCGCCACAACCGAAGCGTATTTACCGTGCGGCCGCCAAATCCCACCACCGGTCGATCGTAGGGAATCCCCAGCAAGTGCGAGCCCCGGCCCGGCTGCGCTTTCCAGACGCCATGCTCCAGCTCAAACGCACACGCCACAGGAACTCGCACCTCCTGCTCTGGACGACACACCTCCCACGGATCGGGGCGCATCAGCCACGAGTCCGGGCGCTCGACCTGAAATCCGTGGTTGATCTCCTGCCGAAAAATCCCATATTCGTACCGTAATCCGTAACCCATCGCCGGAATCTGCAGCGTGGCGAGGGAATCGATGAAACAGGCGGCCAGCCGTCCCAGACCGCCGTTGCCCAGTCCGGGGTCCGGTTCGGACTCCAGCATCCGCTGCCAGTCGTGGAACAGGTCCGTGCGGAGCGCGTCTTGCACTGCCGGTTCTGCTTCCAGATTCCCCAGCGAGTTCATCAGGGCGCGGCCGATCAAAAACTCCATCGACAGGTAGTACACCCGTTTGGGATCGGCGGCATCGTGAGTTTTTTGGGTGAGCGCCCAGCGTTCCACGATGGCGTCCCGGAGCGCCCAGGCAAGCGACTCAAATCGATCGCGCTGACTGGCCTCCTCCACGGAGACGACGTGATCGAGCGTCAACCGCCGCCGGTAGCTGGCGGCAAGCTGCGCCGGGCGGATGACCGGTCGTGAGACCTCCCTGCGCGGCGGGGAATCGGAATCCAGATGCAGTGCCAAGTGTCGTTCCTGTGTGGCTTGAACTATGTCTCGTGCCGAGTGTCTGAACGGCGCGGAGTTCCCCTCCGTGGGGGCCGCTGTTCGTATCTTCCGACAATCGCCCCTCATCCCCCAGGCGATCCGGGAACCAGCCGCTTCAGGGGGACGGGCCTGGAGAAGACAGTACCCGAGAACGGCTGGACAGTCACGCGCCAGGGTGATCGATTCTCGAAAGGAGCTCCAGGGGACTGATGTCCTGGGGTGACATGGAACCGACAGCTATTCGTCAGGCGCCAGGCCAGGCTCGTCCCGTCTTGGGGGGCAATGATGGGGCGCAGCATCGAGACCAGATTTTCGGAACGTCTGCTCGATTTTCGGCCAAACCTGCAGCCTGACGCCTCATTCTCGCCATCGATTCCCCTCGCCGCACCGGATTCCTATAATGTCGGCTTTCGCACCTCCCCGTCGGGCAGTCCCC
The DNA here is from genome assembly GCA_046152955.1 of Planctomycetales bacterium. GTDB lineage: Bacteria > Planctomycetota > Planctomycetia > Planctomycetales > Planctomycetaceae > SIAF01. The sequence goes on from JBJXGA010000352.1 coordinate 18,690, forward strand.
CGAGTTGAGGCCGCATAGCCGGCCGGGTGGAGCCCATTTCGCAACGGAAAGCTGGACGCATGCCGCGCTCGCCACAGCAGGCTTATGACGAACTGACAGAGCATCTGACCCGGACCGCCCTCCTGGAATCGTGCGCCAGCGTTCTGGGGTGGGATGAACAGACGAATATGCCTCCAGGAGGGGCCGAACACCGGGGGAATCAACTGGCCCTGCTGGCCGGACTGGCCCATGAACGGGTGACTTCGCCACGCGTGGGAGAGCTCCTTGAGGAACTGGCCGGCTCGAGGCTGGCGGCGGACTATGAGAGTCCCCTGGCGGCAAATCTCCGGGAAGCGCGCCGCGATTTCGAGCGGGCGACCAGGCTGCCGCGGCGGTTGGTGGAGGAACTCTCCAAGACCTCGACGCTCGCGCAGCAGGCGTGGATCGGCGCGCGAAAACGGTCGGACTTTCGGGCCTTTCTCCCCTGGCTGGACAAGATCGTGGCGCTGAAGCGCGAAGAGGCGCAAGCGGTCGGGTTCGCAGGCGGAGTTCCCTACGACGCCTTGCTGGACGCGTTTGAACCGGGGATGACTTCGGCGGAATTGACGCGACTGTTTACGCCGTTGCGAGAGGCGCTGGTGCCGCTGATTGCCGCGATTCGCGAATCGGGAAAGGGGCCGCGCCGTGACATCATCCAGCGGCGCTACCCGGTGGAAGCGCAGCGCGAATTTGGTTTGGCGGCGGCCCGCCAGATCGGCTTCAATCTGGAGGAAGGGAGACTGGATGTCGCGGCGCATCCGTTTTGTAGCGGATTTGGACCGGGAGACGTGCGGCTCACCACGCGCTACAACGAGCATCATTTTCCTGGGGCGTTTTTCGGCACGCTTCATGAGGCGGGGCATGGCTTGTACGAACAGGGGCTGGATCGCGCAAGTTTCGGGCTGCCGGTGGGGCAAGCCTGTTCGCTGGGGATCCACGAATCGCAGTCCCGGATGTGGGAGAATTTCGTCGGGCGGAGCCGCCCGTTCTGGCGGTATTTCTTTCTCAGAGCCCAGCAGGCGTTTCCCGAAGCACTGGGGAACACGTCACTGGACGATTTCTATTTTGCCGTGAACGACGTGCAACCGTCGTTCATCCGGGTTGAGGCGGACGAAGCGACGTACAATCTGCACATTCTGTTGCGGTTTGACCTGGAACGCTCGCTGATTTCGGGGGACTTGTCGCCGGCCGACGTTCCTGGAGTCTGGAACGAGACGTTCCAGCGTTATTTCGGAATCACTCCCCCCAATGATGCGCAGGGTTGCCTGCAGGACATTCATTGGTCGGGGGGAATGATCGGTTACTTTCCAACCTACGCGCTGGGCAACATGTACGGGGCGCAGTTCTTCGTCGCCGCCGGACGCGAACTGGAGGATCTGCCGGGACAATTTTCCCGCGGTGAATTCGGAGCGTTGAAAGACTGGCTGGTGACCCGGATCCATTCTCAGGGGAAGCGCTACCGCGCCGCGCGGCTGGTGCAGGTGGTGACCGGAGCCCCGCTCACGCACGAACCACTCGTCCGGCACCTGCACGACAAGTTCAACGAGTTGTATGGCTTGTGATGGCCTTGAATTTGACCTGTGGGGAGTTTCCCCCTTGCCGCTGCGTGACACTGACCGTTCATTTTTCTCCCGCGTAACTCACACAAGCAATTTTGGAATGCCTGCCCCCTCGTACCCGCGACCGGAAGACATTAACGACGACGATCAGCCGCGCCGATCGCTGTACCCGGTGCTCATCTCCCTCCCGGTGATCGTGGTGCTGGGGTTGGTGGGGATGTTGATTTATGGCGAAGTTCGAGGCCCTGGGGAACCAACGGAACCGGGACCGGAACCGGGGCAATTGAGCCGGGGAGACCCCATGCCGGCCCTGGTTGCCGCTGGCTGGCGGAACGGAGACGCGCCCGCCCCCGCCGACTTGCGCGGCAGAGTGGTGGTGATCGACGCCTGGGCCACGTGGTGCGGTCCTTGTGCCGAGCAAGTACCGCATCTGGTGGCGATGCACAAGCGATTCGAGGATCGGGGAGTGGTTTTCATCGGCCTGACGAGCGAGGGCCCGCGGGATGTCGAACGGATCGAAGAGTTCCTGGAGCATTTCGAGATCACCTGGCTCAACGGGTATGGTGCGGATGAGACGTTGCACGAGCTGGGAGCTGATACGATCCCCCGCATGTGGGTCTTTGGTCCCGATGGCAAGATGATCTGGCGGTCCGGGTTTCCCAAAACCCCGGAGTCGGCCATAGAGCAGGCGCTTTCCCCAGCGCCGGGAAAATCGTAACGAACACTGGAGCGACAATGAGGAGCTGGCATGTTGACTGAGGCGGGTTGCCGTGCGCGACGAACGCGGCTTTGGGAGCGACTCCCACGTGAGGTGGGTTGGGCGCTGGTGACCAATCCGGACCACCTCAACTACTTCGCGGGTTTTCATCCCTCGCCGTTCGAGTTCCGTTCGCAGTCGGCACGAGGCGTTCTGATTCTGGGGCGCGGAGGCGAAGCGATCCTTTTCGCCGACAACGTCCAGGAACCGTATGCTCAGGAGGCGTTCGTCACCGAGCGGGTGCTGCCGGTCTGGTATCGCTGCGTCGAATCGGCCGGCGATCGCGGTGCCTTGCTGATGGGAGCGGTCCGGAAACGGATGGCTGCTTTTTCCGGACAAGGCTGGGCCTATGAATCGGCCCATTGTCCGGTGGCGCTGGTCGAGGGGTGCCGGGAAGTGAACAGCCAGCGACCGCTGGTGGATCTGACTCCCATCGTCGGGTCGTTGCGCCGTGCAAAGCATTCGGACGAAGTGGCGTTGATTCGGGAATCGATGCGGGTCGCCACCGCAGCGCTGCGAGGGACGATGGCGACGCTTCGCCCCGGCATGTCCGAACTGGACGCCTACCGGCTCGTGGCGCTACTGGCCAGCGAAGCTGCCGGCCGGCAGGTGGCAATCTACGGCGACTTTGTGAGCGGCGTGCGGTGCGAGTCAATCGGCGGCCCTCCCTCCGCGCGGACGATTGCCGCCGGAGAATTGGTGTTGCTCGATTTTTCAGTCGTTCTCGACGGCTACCGGGGAGATTTCTGCAACACGTTTGCGTGCGGCGGACAGCCCGCGCCCCAAGTTCGAGCGATGTTCGAGGCGTGTCGCGCCGCGATGGAGGCGGGGGAATCGCAATTGCGTCCCGGTGTTTCGGGCCGCGAAGTTCACGCGGCGGTGTACACGTCGCTCGAACGAAGCGGGATGGCACAGCACTTTCCACATCATTCGGGACATGGAGTCGGGCTGAGCCATCCGGAGCCTCCGTATTTGGTTCCGCAGAGTTCCGAGACACTGGCGGCGGGGGACGTCGTGACGCTGGAGCCGGGACTGTACGTGCCGGGGTTGGCAGGCATGCGCTACGAGCGATGCTACCTGATCACCGACTCCGGATTTGAAGTGCTCTCGAACCACCCGATCAACATCGAAACAGGTTAGGTGCCATCGAAGTTCAAATCAGGGACCGGAACATCGGTCACATGGCAAAACTACAGATTCGGTCCAGCGTTTGGAAGTCAGACAGGGAGTGATGATGGCACAGCAGTCGGAAACCTTGGGGTCCAAGCCCAGTGGCGGACTCCATGAATTGGCAATCAATACGATTCGGACCATGAGCATGGACGCCGTCCAGCAGGCGAATTCCGGACATCCCGGCGCGCCGATGGGACTGGCGCCGACCGGCTATGTGTTGTGGCAGAAGATCCTCCGTTACGATCCGGCGGATCCGCTCTGGCCCAATCGCGACCGCTTCGTGCTCTCGGCAGGGCATGCGTCGATGCTGTTGTACTCCTTGCTGCACCTAACCGGGGTGCAGCAGGTGACCTATCCTGGAGAGTCGCCGCGCGGGCCAGCAGTCTCCCTGGACGAGATCAAGCGCTTTCGACAGTTGGGGAGCCGCACGCCTGGGCATCCGGAATACGGACTGACGGCGGGGGTCGAGACCACGACTGGCCCTTTGGGGCAGGGAGTGGCCAACAGCGTGGGGATGGCCATCGCCCAGCGCTGGCTGGCAGAGCGCTACAATCGCCCCGGCGAGACGCTGTTTGATTACCAGGTTTATGCCGTCTGTGGCGATGGATGCCTGATGGAGGGAATCTCCAGCGAAGCGGCGTCGTTGGCAGGCCATCTGCGGCTATCGAACCTCTGTTGGATTTACGACAGTAATCGGATCACGATTGAAGGGAGCACCAGCCTGGCGTTCAGCGACGACGTCGTCCGGCGTTTCGAAGGGTATGGCTGGACGGTGCATCAGGTCCGCGACGCCAATAACCTGGCGGAACTCGAACAGGCGCTGGCAACCTTTCAGGCGGGAGCGGAGCACCCCACGCTGATCATTGTTCCCAGCCACATCGCCTGGGGTTCACCGAACAAGCAAGACTCCCATTCCGCCCACGGCGAGCCTTTGGGTGACGAGGAAATCAAACTGACCAAACGGGCGTATGGCTGGCCCGAGGACCGAAAGTTCCTCGTCCCCGACGGAGTGTATGAGCAATTTCAACAGGGAATTGGCCGGCGGGGTAGCGCCTTGCGACAGGCCTGGCAGGCCCGCTGGGAGAAGTACCGCGCCGCACACCCGGAACTGGCGGCGCAGCTTGAACAGATTCAGCGCCGCGAACTCCCCGGAGGTTGGGACGCCGATTTGCCCAGTTTCGCCGCCGATCCCAAAGGGAAGGCGACGCGCGACGCCTCGGGGCAGGTGTTGAACGCCGTCGCGGCGAAAGTCCCCTGGCTGCTGGGGGGAGCGGCGGACCTGGCCCCCTCCACCAAGACCAAGCTGACGTTTGAAGGGGCGGGGAACTTTCAGGCGGGAAGCGGCGGAGGCCGCAATCTGCACTTTGGCGTCCGCGAACATGCGATGGGAGCGATCGTCAACGGTCTGGCAGTTTCCGGTCTCCGCCCCTATGGAAGCACGTTTCTCGTGTTCAGCGATTACATGCGGAATACGCTGCGACTCGCGGCGCTGATGGAGACGCCGTCGATCTTCATCTACACGCACGACTCAATCGGCGTTGGCGAAGATGGCCCGACCCATCAGCCCATCGAACATCTGCCGTCGCTCCGAGCCATCCCAGGTTTGATCACCATCCGCCCGGCGGATGCCAACGAAGTGCTCGAAGCGTGGAAGTTCATCATGCCGTTGCGGCATGAACCAACGGCGCTGATCCTCACGCGGCAGGCGCTCCCTACGCTTGACCGTACGCGGTATGCCGCGGCCGAGGGGCTGCATCGCGGCGGATACGTGCTGGCGGATCCCCAGGGGAAAGCTCCCGAGGTTCTGCTGCTGGCGACCGGAAGCGAAGTGGCCATGACCGTCGCCGCCTTCGAACAGCTCTCGGCAGAGGGAATCGCCGCGCGGGTCGTGAGCCTTCCCGCCTGGGAGATTTTCGAACGGTATTGCCAGACGCACCCCGAGTATCGCGAAGCGGTGTTGCCCAGCGCGGTGACGGCGCGGGTCTCGGTCGAGATGGCCGCGACGTTCGGCTGGGAGCGCTACGTCGGATTGACCGGCCACATGATCGGCATGACAACCTTTGGTGCGTCGGCGCCGCTGAAGGATCTGCAGCAGAAATTTGGATTCACGACCAAGGCGATCGTCGACGCGGCCAAGGATCAGATTGCACAAGCCCGCCTCCGGGCGCGGACATAGACGCTGGTTCCCGGTCCCCGTTGTCTCAAATCCTGACCCGCCATGACCACCTCCAGTCTCGATCCCATCGCCCGCCGCGCTCTGGAATTCGTTTCCCACGGCGCCGCAGTCGGCCTGGGGACTGGTCGAGCGGCCAGTGCGTTCATCGAATCGCTGGGGGAGCGGGTGCGGCAGGGGCTGCGGGTTCGAGCGGTTCCCACGTCAGAAGGGTCGGCCAGTCTGGCGCGGACGCTGGGAATTCCATTGGTCGATCTGTCGGCGGTGGAGTTTCTGGACGTGACCGTGGATGGGGCCGATGAGGTCGATCCGCAGTGTCAGGTGATCAAAGGCTACGGCGGGGCCTTACTGCGCGAGAAGATCGTCGCGGCAGCGTCCCGCAAGTTCGTCATTTTGGTGGGGCCGGAAAAGCTCGTCCCGATGCTCGGAACAAGGGGCAAGGTTCCCGTGGAAGTCGTGCCGTTCGGCGTGCCGCTGGCGATGCGGTGGCTCCAACAACTCGGTTACGACCCGCGGATTCGCCAGCACGAGGGGGAACCGTTTCGGACTGACAACAACAACCACGTCATCGATTGCCACGTTCAGCCGCTGACGCAGCCCAAACGTCTGCAGGAAGAGCTCCAGACGATTCCTGGAGTCGTCGGGACGGGGCTTTTCCTCGACATGGTGGACCTGGTATTGATCCAGCATCCCGATCGCATCGAAGAGCGACAGCGGATGTAGGTTGGGACCAGCCAGCCGAAATAACGCCCCGAGGGCAAACTGAGCGTAGCATTGAATCCGCGGGTCAAGCGCACGAGAGAGGGCTGGCGCAGGCCCACCATTCGCGGTTTGGTGGGCCTGCGCTCGCGAGGCCGGTTTGGGCGATGTGCGGGTTTGATGTTGTGCGTCGTCTCTTTATCCGCGAGCTGGTCCCACCCTACTGCCCGGCTGCGTCCTGGTCCGCCAGCACGATGGCTTCCGTCGGGCGAACTCTTCCCGCGGGAATCGTCGCGTCTGACTTAAGCAACCGGTTGAGCATGTCCCGTTTCGAGGCGCCGGTCACCAGCCACAGAATCTGACGGGCGCGATTGATCAGTGGATAGGTGAGAGTCAAGCGGCGCCGTCCCTGATAAATCCCGGCGGCGGCGACATCCCGATCTTGGACGCCGAGCACCGGATCGCCGGGAACGAGCGATGCGGTATGGCCATCGGTCCCCAGCCCCAGGTGGACCAGGTCCAGGACCGGAGGCATTCCAGCCAGCCGCTCCAGCAATCTGGCGTAATGAAGGGCTCCGTCTTCCAGCTCCGACTCAAGCACCGGCATGGCGTGGAGCTGGTTCTCTCGAAAAGCGGGCTGTGCCGCCAGGCAGGCGCGGAGGTGGGTCAGGTTTCGTTCCGAATGATCCTGTGGAGCCGCGCGTTCATCCACCTGGAGAATCTGCACCTGCTCCCAGGGGAGCGCTTCCGCAGCGAGTTGCGAGAGCATTTGCCAGGGGGTCGAGCCGCCGCTCACCGCCAGGAGAAACTGGCCGCGGTCTTGAACCGCTTGACGGGCGGCTTGCGCCACCAGTGCCGCCCCCCGCTGGCCCACTGCCAGGGAGTCAGGGAGGATTTCGTACTGCATGGAATGGATTTGGATCAAAGTCCGGTTTGAGGAACGAGGAGCGGCACCGCATCAAGGAGATGGACCGCGCGACCCGTGCGATGCCAATCGTCGGCAAGCGGCTGGCGGCATGCGCCTCACGCGGGGGGCCGCCTCTGGAGACGATAGCGTCGAATCAGCGCGTTCGTCGAACTGTCGTGGTTCAAGGGGGGCTCTGTGACCGACTCCAGTTCCGGGATGATTCTCTGGGCCAACACTTTGCCCAGCTCCACTCCCCACTGGTCGAACGAGTTGATCCGCCACAGCGTTCCCTGAACAAATACTTTGTGCTCATACAGCGCCACCAGTTTTCCCAGCACCTGGGGCGTCAATTGCGGCGCCAGGAGTGTGTTCGTGGGATGGTTCCCCTCAAACGTGCGGTGCGGAACGAGCCGCTCGGCGACTCCTTCGGCGCGGACCTCCGCGGCGGTTTTGCCAAACGCCAGCGCCTCGGTCTGCGCGAAGAAATTGGCCATCAGCAGGTCATGATGGCGGCCGTGCGGATTGAGACTGCGAGAAAACCCAATGAAGTCGCAGGGGATCAGTTTCGTTCCCTGGTGGAGCAATTGAAAGTACGCATGCTGGCCGTTGGTTCCGGGAGTCCCCCAGACGATTGGCCCGGTCTCGTACGCCACGCGACTTCCCTCCAGGTTGATCTGTTTGCCGTTGCTCTCCATGTCGAGTTGTTGCAGGTAGGCGCTGAACCGACCCAGGTAATGATCGTAAGGGAGCACCGCCAGACTGGCGGCGCCGAAAAAATTGTTGTACCAGAGGCCGATCAGCCCCATCAGCACCGGCAAATTCCGATCGAACGGGGCGGTCCGGAAATGTTGATCCATCGCATGAAACCCGGCGAGCATCTCCTGGAAGTGTTCCGGCCCGATCGCCAGCATCAGTGACAGACCGATCGCCGAGTCGTAGGAATATCGTCCTCCAACCCAGTCCCAGAATTCGAACATGTTCGCCGGATCGATCCCGAACCGGGCCACCTCGGCGGCATTGGTCGAGACCGCGACAAAATGCCGGGAGACCGCCTGTTCGCTCCCCAGACCCCGCACGCACCAGTCCCGCGCCGTGTGAGCGTTGGTCAGCGTTTCCTGCGTCGTGAACGTCTTGGATGACACAATGAACAGCGTCTCTTCGGGCGCCAGGTCGCGGAGCGCTTCGGCCATGTCGGAGCCGTCGATATTCGACACAAATCGAAAGTTCAGATCGCGGCGGCTGTAATGCCGCAGCGCCTCGTAGGCCATCACCGGTCCCAGGTCCGATCCGCCGATCCCGATGTTCACCACGTTGCGGATTGGTCGCTCGGAGTAGCCCAGCCACTCTCCCTTCCGGACGCGTCGGCAGAAATGTCCCATGCGATCGAGCACTTCGTGGACCTGTGGGACGATGTCCTTCCCCTGCACCAGGATCGACGCATTGCGCGGCGCGCGGAGCGCGACGTGCAGGACAGGGCGGTCCTCAGTGACGTTGATCCGATCGCCGCGAAACATGGCGTCGATCCGCTCCCGCAATCCCGACTCGTCGGCGAGGCGAAGAAGCAGCCGCAGCGTTTCGTCGGTGAGGCGATTCTTGGAGTAATCGAAGAACAGTCCCGCCGCTTCGAGTGTGAGCCGCTCGCCGCGTTGCTTGTCAGCGGCGAACAGCGTCCGCAAATGGACCTGAGCCAGTTCGCGGTGATGCGCCTCGAGCGCCTTCCAGGCAGGTTGTTGATGCGGAGATGAATCGGTCATGGCAGTCGTCCTCGAGGGGGGGGGCCGGGTGGCACAGTCGCATGATCGCCACACCGAACGCAATTCGCAACCAATTGGCCGTCGCATGCGAATCCGGCAGCGCACCTTTGGATACGAACCATTTGCCACCTCCTTTTTAGGGGGGGCCTCCCGACAGCGTACTGGTCGGCAAGCTGGTGCATTCGTCGGACCGCCAGGTATACTGCCGAACAACGCTGCGGAAATCGGCCCCGTTTTGCCGGGGCGACCGGGGAACAACTGGTCTTGCATTGCCCTGGAATTCCGGGTATTTTCCCGCTCTCCTCACATTTCCCATATGTTTCACAGTATTGGCACGGGTGGATTCCCCGTCAGTCGGGGCGGCCGTTGGCTGCTTCTGGCGTGGAGTCTGCTGTTGCTGGGTGGTTTTGCCCTGGCTGGCTCGCTGGAGCCCGATCCGCGGGGATTCGGGACGCATCAGCGGCTGGGGCTCCCCCCCTGCACGTTTCGAGTGCTGTGCGACATCCCCTGTCCCAGTTGCGGCATGACAACCAGTTTCGCTTACCTGACGCGCGGCCAGTTTGCACAGGCGATCCACGCCAACATCGGCGGAACGCTGCTCGCGCTTGTCTGCGCGGCGCAGATTCCCTGGTGCTGGCTCAGCGCCTGGCGCGGCCGGATGGTCGGCATCGCTCACCCCACGAACAGCTTGCTGGCCGTGGTGCTGACGGTGGCCGCGGTCAGTACGGTGAACTGGGTGTGGCAAATCTCCAAAGGCTGACGCGCATCGCGCGGCAGCTTTCCTCCCTTCAAATTCATATTCCCCAAAGGAACGGCGATGGATCGCCCGAGCAAGGATCGCTCCGAGCAACCGCTCGGCTGCCGCCTGAAGCGCGTCATGCTCCCGTTGGCCCTGGGCGCGGTGCTGCTCACCGGCTGCTCGGGGTGCCAGATCATCATCGGCGTCCTGATGATGATCAAAGGCCCTCCCACGATCGAAGCCGATTTCCGCCAGATCACCGGCAAATCGCTGGGTGAAAAGGGGAAAAAAATCGCCATTCTCAGCAGCTCTTCCGTCCCCGCTCAGTCGGAAGTCCGATCGCTCGATCAGGACATCATCACCGAAGTGACCAGGCGGCTGAAGGCCAAAGACGTCAACATCGTCAGCTCGCACGAGATTTCCCGCTGGATCGACGACAACGGCGCCATCACCGACGAGCACGATCTGACCGAGATCGGCGCCAAGTTTGGGGTCGATTACATCGTGCTGTTCAAGTTCGAGGAATTTGGGCTGCGGGAGCCGAACAGTCCCGGGATGTACCGCGGCCATGCCCGGGGCTCCGTGATCGTCGTCGAGACGGCCAAGTCCGCCTTGGGTGAGAAGACCAGCCGCAAAATCTATCACCACCCGTTCAGTACGCTTTACCCGCTCAATCAGCCGATTCCCGCCGAGCAGGAAAACGTCGAAACATTCCGAACGCGCTACATGTCCCGCCTGGGAGAAGAGCTGGCAAAGTTGTTCTACGACCATCGCCCGGGCGAAGAGATGTGAGCGTCCCCGCCAAACGCCGCTGTTGCACATTGATTTTCGAGGGAAGGAATTACCCGATGTCAAACGCTCCCCGCCGCACACGACTGTCGTGGCTTGCCGCCATCGCGCTGTTGACGCTCAGTCAGGCGGGGTGCCAGGCGGTGCTCCTGTTCGGATACTTGATCGGCGGTCCCCCGATGATCGAGCCCGATTTCAATAAGCAGACGAGCGAGAAGCTGGATGGGAAAAACAAAACGGTTCTGGTGATGTGCTACGCTCCCACGGAACTCAGGTGGGACAACGACGCAGTTGACTACGAGCTGTCCAAGTTTGTGGCCCATCGGCTGAATGCCAATTCCATCAAGGTGATGGATCCCGACCGAGTCCACGCCTGGCTCGACAAGAACAAAGATTGGAGCAAAATCTCGGAAGTCGGCGCCGAATTTCAAGTTGATTATATCGTGCATATCGACCTGAAGGAGTACAGCCTGTTCGAAGAGCATACTCATGAACTGTACCGCGGCCGGAGCGACGCGGTCGTCAGCGTCATCAAGATGAACGAGGACAAAAAGGATGGGGATTCGATCTACAGCAAAGAACTGAAATCCCGATTTCCCAAGACCATGGGAGTCTCGGTGTACCAGTATTCCTACGCCGACTTCAAACAGCTTTACCTGGCGACGCTGGCGGACGAAGTCGGAATGCTGTTTTATCCGTATGCCGCCGGCGAAGACATTCCTCGAACGGCGCTCCAGTGATTCCGAGGAGCGCCAAGTCTGGTCCGTGGGCCGTTTCGATTCGACCGAATCGGTTCCCGACTCCTGGTTCCAGCCCGCTTGACAGTCCGCCGTCCGACCCGATATCTTCTCTCCACGTGCGTGGCCCCATCGTCTAACCCGGTTAGGACACAGGGTTTTCATCCCTGCAATGCGGGTTCAAATCCCGCTGGGGTCATTTGACAGGCCTTGCCGCCCGCGTAACGGCCGCGGCAGGGCCTGTGCCATTCTTTGCTGGTGGCGCGGGGGCCGACGCGCTGCGGGCTCGGTTTTCCAGCGGGCCGTACGCCCTGCGGCACGATATTTCAGAAATCGAAGGACTTATTGGATGGGGAGCAACACAGGCGGCAGCTCAAGGGGTGGGAACTCGGGCTGGAGCGCCAGCGGGGGGTTGCCGGTCGATCAGCGCCCAGATTTTATGGTGTATTTGGAACTGCTTCCCCCCTACACTGAGGACGACGTTCACAAGGCGTATAAAGCCAAGGCGCTTAAGGTTCATCCGGATCGGGGAGGGAGTCCCGACGCTTTCCTGAAGCTCCAGGAGGCGTACCAGCAGGCGCAGGAATATGTGAACTTCCGGATCGGCCGCAGGCATTGGATGGCCAATCAGGTGGAACCGTACCTCAAGCAGCAGGAGGTCATCCAGGAGGTCGAGCGCCGCCACGGTCAGGTCCAGGTGGAGCGGGTCGATTGGATGCAGCGATCGTTTGGAGATTTCGCCACGCTCACCGAGCGACTGCGGCACATCGACCTCCGCGATGCCGCCGACGCCGACGAGTTTCTGGAATTCTTGACCGGCAACAGCCAGCACCTCCGATTTCTCACATCGCTGGATCTGGCCGGGAGTCAGGTCACGGATGCCGGGCTGACGTCGATTCGCCAGTTGCGGAGCCTGCAGCGTTTGAATCTGGCCCGCACCCAGGTGACCGCCGCGGGATTGAAGCCGCTGGAGGGGTTGTCCGACCTGCAGTGGCTCAACCTGGGCGGAGTCCGGATCGGCTGGTGGTCAAAATGGAAACTTGCCAGCCGCTTTCGGACGGTGGAAATCGTCTTTCAGCCGGGGGGGTAAAGCCATCACGGTTTATCTGCCGTCATTCCCAGAGCGCGCAGTTTGGACCGCAAAGTCATCCGTGAGATTCCCAGGATATCTGCCGCCTGCTGCTGGTGGCCGGAAACATGCCGCAGCACTTCTTCGAGAACGACGCGGTCGAAGGCACTGGAGAAATGGCGGTACAGATCGGTCCGACCTTCGGCCAGGTGTGCCTTTCGAATGCCTCGCGGACTTCGGAGGTGATGGACCGCAGGTGTTTGCCCAATTCGCGGTTGTAAAGTCGAATGAAATGCTCGGTCAATAGCGGCAAATCGACCAGGCGCTCGCGCAGCGCGGGGAGCTGGATCGTGAATCCGCTCAAGCGGTAATACAAATCCTGGCGGAACCGGCCTTGCTCGACGAGAGATGACAGATTTTGGTTCGTTGCGGCAATGATCCGCACATCCGTGGTGATGGTGGCGTTGCCCCCGACGCGCTCGAATTGCTGCTGTTGCAGGAGGCGGAGCGCCTTGGCCTGGGTGGCGGGAGTCATGTCGCCGATTTCGTCGAGAAAACTCGTTCCGCCGTGGACCTGTTCAAACTTACCGATGCGGCGCTGGTCGGCGCCGGTGAACGCCCCGCGCTCATGGCCAAACAACTCGCTTTCCAACAGCGACTCGGGGAGGGCGGCGCAATTGATCGCCAGGAACGGCTGGCTGCTTCGGCGACTGTAATGGTAAATGGCGCGGGCCACCAATTCCTTGCCGGTGCCGCTCTCTCCCTGGATCAAGACCGTGACATCCTGTGGCGCGACCCTGCCGATCGCCTTGTAGACTTCCTGCATGGCGGGAGCGTGGCCGACAATATGGTCGGCCGTGAGATCTTCCACGTCGGGTTCGACCAGCGCGGGGACGTGACTGAACCGGCTGACTTCCAAAGCCCGTGACAGCACCTGGCGGAGATGTCGGAAATCGACTGGTTTCAGCAGGTATTCGTAGGCGCCGCGCCGCATGGCTTCGATCGCCGTTTCCGTCCGGGCGTAGGCCGTGAATAGGATCACCGGCAGTCGCGGATCGATGCTTCGAATGTGATCGTAGGCATCCAATCCCGACATGTCCGGCAAGCGCACATCCAGCAGCACCACTTCGGGACGAAGTGTCTTGACGAGCTCGATTCCCGCTTTGCCCGTATCCGCGGCCAAAACTTCCAGCGTCTTCGAACTCAGGCATTCGCGCAATGAGAAGACAATGTTGGGTTCGTCATCAATCACCAGAAGTCGCGCCATAGGACAGCACCAACAATTTTGCTCTAGACCCGCAACAAAGCCAGCGCAGAATCGGAAATTCGAGGCAACTGGACGACAAACTCGGCGCCCCGCTCGGGGAGGTTCCGGGCCGTGATCTGTCCCTGATGCGCGTCAATGATCCGCTGGCAAATTGAGAGCCCCAGGCCCGTTCCAGTTTCTTTGGTCGTGACGAACGGTTCGAAGATCCGCTCCAGAAACGGTTCCGGAAGCCCCTGGCCATTGTCGGCAATCCGCAGTTCGGCTGGCGAAGACGAGTCAGCCTCTGCCGCCGGGGCGATGATTTCCACCTGAATGATCCCCCCTTCGGGAAGCGCGTCGAGCGCATTGAGCAGCAGGTTCACGAGCACCTGTCGAATCTGGCCGGAATCTGCCTCAATCCAGACGGGGTGCTCGGGAAACTGTTCACGAATGACGACCCCCTGCTTCTCCGCATGCCCCGACATCAACTCCAGTGTTTGCTCGGCCGCCGCGACCAGATCGAACGTGGATTTCTCCAGGGGCGACGGGCGCGCAAAATCTAAAAACAATTGAATCGACCGTTCCAATCGCCCAAGTTCCTCTTCGACAACGTGCAGACCTCGACCCGACAGCCCCCGGTCGTCGTCGCGCTCCAACGCCGCCTGAACCAGCATCTTGATGGGCATCAGCGGATTGCGCAATTCGTGGGCGACGCCGGCGGCCAATTGACCGACCGCGGCGAGTTGCTCGTTCCGCAACACCTCCATTTCGCTTCGCTGCAATCGCTCGACCATGGCGGCAATGTGGTCCCCCATGGTTTGCAGGCCCGCCTCCAGTTCACGGAATCCGCCGACCCGCGAGATCTGCACGGGACCGGCGACCGGATTGAGTTTGCCGACGACGCTCCGCACCGATACGTCCAGTTGCACGATCGACCGATTGAGAGCCCGCGCGATGGCCAGTCCGGCGATCATCCCGGCCGCGCCGCCACAGACTCCCAGCAGCAGAAATCCCTGACGCATCTGATCCGCCGTGGACCGGCTGGCCTGATCGGTCCGCTCCACAAATTGGCGATTGTGCTCGATGTACCGCTGGCCGGGGATCAAATTGTGTTTGTCAGATTCTTGTCGACCAATTCGCCATACGCCGTTTCGCGATGGCCTTCGAATTCCTCGGCGCTGATCTGCTGAAAGCGCGTCCAGAACTGCTCATATCCCTGGTCCACGACCCGAATCAATTGACGTTCCTCATCGGTTCGCGCCAATGACTTGGCGCGCTCCAAGCGGGCCGCGGTCTCCTGGTGCAAACCGGGGATGCGTTCGAAGTAGCTGCGATCGTGCTGCCGCAAGTACTGATTGAGCTGGTGCCGAATCCCCCGCATCCCAATGTACACATCCTGCGCCGCAAGGATGCCTTCGACCTCCTGGGCGATCAACAGGGAATTGACGACCTGCTGTCGATGCACGTTCCAGGCGGCCACCACCCCCAGCCCCAGCAGCAAGAGGCTGATGATGAACAGCGGCACGACGATCTTCAACAAAAAGTGATTTCCCATGCCGGCGTTTCCGGACCGCGCGCCGTGGCGGCCATGCGAGCGTTCTTCAAGTCGCTGAAGTCCATCGTTTCCCAGCAGTCGCATCATATCACGCTGGTTCGTGACTGTGCATCGTGCGGTAGGTGACTTGGCCCGCTGTGGAGGGATTCCGGCCTCTGAGGATTGAGGCCGTTCCCCTTCGGGTCTGGCCCGCCATGCAGCCGTTTCGGCCGAGGGAGACTATGAGCCTGAACGGGGATTGGCCAATAACTGTTCACTGTGGCCAGAACCTATTCAGCGACCAGCCTGTCGCAACCTTTGGAGATGGCCGTGCAAACTGGTTCCAGCGTGGCAAAGGCGGCACAGGTCGGCCGCTGGCCTGAAAGACCTGGCAACCGTGCTGGATTTTCAGGCAGGCCGACGAAAACACCTGGCAGGCATCGGGATGGCTCAACCGCGGCAGTGACTGCGTGGCCGCCAGCGATCCGGCCGCGGCGGCGCATGGTTTTCCGATGAATTCGCCCACCGTTTCGCCGACCGTCAGTCTGTCTGGAGCCGTGACAATTCCGCAAGGATGGCAATGAGGCACGCCGATTGCCCGGAGTTCCGAGCAGTGGCTGGCCAGTCTGGCCACGCCTCCAGACAGTTCGTCGCGTTTCTTGTGTTGCAGGATCATCGTCATGTTAGAAGAGTTCTTCAATAACGTATCGCACAATCTGTTCAAGCCGCTGTTGCTGTTCTTTTATGCCGGCTTTCTGATCCCGATCCTGAAGGTCAAATTCGAATTCCCCAAGGTGATCTATCAGGGATTGACCATTTACCTGCTGCTGGCGATCGGCTGGCATGGCGGGGAAGAACTGGCGACGCTGGGGGCGGCCGAATTGCGACAGGCGTTGGGCTTCATGGCGGTCGGTCTTTTCGCGAACACCATCATCGGCGTCCTGGCGTATGTTCTGCTCAGGAGATTCACGCGGCTGCGTCGCCATCGACGCGGCCACGGTGGCCGGATACTACGGGTCGGATTCTGCCGGTACGTTTTTGACGGCGGTGGGAGTGCTGGCCGGGGCTCAGATTGCGTATGCCGCGTACATGCCAGTCATGTTGGCGGTGATGGAGATTCCCGGTTGCCTCGTGGCCCTGTACCTGATTGCCAAGATGCGCCAGTCGGGAATGGATCCGCTGGGGAATATGCCTGGCGAAACGCACTATTCGCTGGTACTTCACCGATCCAACGTTAGCCGGACCACTCACCGGAAAGCCGCGGAAGCCGAATCGCTGGAGACGGCCACGGTCCTCATCGAAGAGGAAGAATTTGTCGGCGCCGGCGTTGGCGCTCGCCGGAGGGGTTCGTCAAGCCATACGGTTCGCAGCGGTTCGCACACCATCGGCATGCGGACGATGTCGCTGGGGCAGGGAGAGGCGTTTCCTCCAGCACCAGGCGAAGGACATCGCCAGCGGCTTTCCAAGGCGGAGCAACAGGAAGCTGATCTCGCTTTGGAACACGTGGAGGAAGAGGGGGAACTGGTTGCCCCGCGAAAACGCTCGAAATCCATCTTCAGCCGCGAGATGTTGCATGAAGTGTTTTTCAACCCTGGCATCTATCTGCTCTTTGCCGGAATCGCCATCGGTTTTGTCAGTCGATTGCAGGGAACCTCGGTCACGAACGCCGATGATCAACTTTTCGTAAACCTCTTCCAGGGAATGCTCTGTCTGTTCCTGTTGGAAATGGGAATGACCGCTTCGGCCAAACTGAAGGATCTCAAGGCCGGGGGCTGGCAGTTCGTGGTCTTCGGACTGGCGGCTCCCAACCTGTTTGCCGCCCTGGGGATGGTCTTGGCGCACGGTTACAGCCTGTTACTCGGGGAACCGTTCGAAATTGGAACCTACGTGCTGTTCGCCGTGCTGTGTGGAGCGGCATCGTACATCGCCTTGCCCGCCGTTTAACGGATGGCGATTCCGGAGGCCAGTCCCGCCCTGCCGCTGGCCGCCTTGCTGGGATTGACCTTCTCCTACAACGTGACCATCGGCATCCCCGTTTACATCCTGATGGCCAAGATCATTACGGCATGGGCGCCGGTGGTCTCGTCCGTGGCGTGAGGCGCTCTCGATTGGCGGCTGATGAGCAGTTTCGCGGAGCAAATTGGTCGAAAGAGCAAGTACTTCGATCGATCCGCGCAGGGCGCTGCCGATGCGCGCCGCCGCAATCCTGGCAATCCTTGACGACCCGGTATTTTGCAGTTGAGGTATGATGGAGATGAAGCGGTCCGATGGCTCCGGCAGACATCCAGAAAGGCGGATCAGTCGAACCGCATGCGTTTCCTTTGCCTTCTCGGGAATCGCGTTCTCCGCCTGCGGGCTCGGTTGGTTCATCAATCACACCATGGCCTGCGCATTGCCCATCAGTGGAACGGTTGCCGTGGGACTGATTTACCTGGCGATCGGACTACTGAATCTGAATGAAGGACACGATTCAGACCAGCAGTTCCCTCCCCCCGCAGAGGTGTTCGCATCAAAGGAAGTTGCCCCTCGCATCGGACGGTTCCCCGCGATCGGCCAGCGTCTGCTGCTTCAGGATCCGCAAAACCTGGCCAAGAGTCATGTGACCTCGACACGGGATTTTGAGATGTCGGTCCGCTGGTAGCCCGCGCCGCCGTGCCTTCAGGGGGGAAATTGCCTCCCTACGATCCGCGCCACGGCGGGGCTGTTGGGTCTGTAAAACACCTCGGCCACCGGGCCGGACTGCAACACGCGACCGCCGTTGAGGACCACAACCCGATCAGCGAAGGCTTCCACTTCTTCCGGCGCGTGCGTGACGATCAGCGTGGGAATCCCCAGTCGCCCCAACAGTTCCCGCAATTCGCGCCGCAGTTCAGAGCGGGTGGGACTGTCCAGAGCCGACAACGGCTCATCCAGCAACAACAGGCGCGGCCGGGGGGCCACCGTTCGGGCCAGTGCGACGCGCTGTTGCTGTCCCCCGGACAGTTGCAGCGGTCGGCGGCGCTCCAGCCCGTCCAGTCGGAACAGCGTGATCAATTCCGACGTCCGACGATTCCGCTCGGCCGTTCCCGCGGAGCCCAGACCAAACGCAATGTTCTCCAGAACGGTCCGATGTGGAAACAGTGCGTACTCCTGGAACAAAAATCCGATGCCGCGCTGCTGTGGCGTTCGGCGGATCCCCAGTGAGGCGTCAAACCAGGTTTCTCCCGCGAAGCAAATTCGCCCCTGGTCGAGGGTCTCCAGTCCCGCCAGACACCGCAACAGCGTGGTCTTGCCACACCCGGAAGGCCCAACCAGGGCGGTGACGGAAAACGGTTCCAGCGGATGCACAAACTGGGCGTCAATGGTCAGGCCGCCATCGAAACGTCGCACGATGTGGGCTGCGAGTTCGCGCGTCATCGGCGTGTCGGCTCGCGCTGCAACACTTGAACGACGCACAACACCACCAGAGCGAACGCCAGCAGCACCAACGCGGTTCGCCCCGCCGCGTCGTAGTTCAAGGCTTGAACGTCGTCGTAAATGGCGATCGACAGCGTCCGGGTGACTCCCGGGATGTTGCCTCCCACCATCAGCACCACGCCAAATTCCCCGATTGTGTGGGCAAACGTCAGCACCAGTCCCGCCAGAATTCCACGCCACGCCAGAGGAAACGTGACGTTGCGAAACGTCTCCCAGCGCGAGACCCCCAGGCACCAGGCCGCTTCGATCAGTCGGCGATCGACTCCCCCCAGCGCGGCGGAGAAGGGGCGCACGGCGAACGGCAGGTTGTACAACACGGAGGCCAGCAAGATTCCCGCAAAAGAAAAGGGAAGCGTCGAACCAGTCCAGTCGGTATACAGCCCCCCCAGTGGGCTTTTGGGGCTGGTCCCCCACAACAGATAGAAACCCAGAACCGAAGGGGGCAACACGAGGGGAAGCGCGACGATCGCCTCTGCCAGAAACTTGAATCGAAACCGACTGAATGTCAACCAGCTTGCCAGCGGGAGTCCCAGAAGGAACAGTATCGCTGTGGTGGCTGCCGCCAGTTGCAACGTGAGGCGCGTCGCCGACCAGTCCATGCGTCATTCCTCCGGCAAGACAAAGCCGAACTGGCTGAAGATGCCCCTGGCCGTTGGGCCTCGAAGAAACTGGCGGAACTCCTGCGCGGCAGCAAGGTCGCGGGCCTCCGACGCAATGACACCGCCCTGGAGGATCGGCGGATGTTCTTCCAGAGGAATCGTGAAATAGCGGCCCTTTTCCCGGAGCGTCGGGGCGACGGCGATCGACAGCGCAATAATCCCCACTTCCGCATTCCCGCTCTCGACGAATTGCGCCGCCTGGGCAATGTTGTCCCCCAACACCAGCCGCGAGACGACTTGGTCGTATACCCCCGCTTGCGTCATCGCCGCGACCGCTGCCCGCCCATAGGGTGCGTGCTGCGGATTGGCGATCGCAATGGTCCGGACGGCAGGATCGGTCAGTAATTCCAACCCGCGGGCGGCGACATCGAGTTGTGAATCGCGCGGCGTCCAGACCACCAGCCGCCCCAGACCGTAAGAAAACTCGCTTTCGCCCAGAGCGTCTCCCTGTTCGACCAGACGGCGGGCATACTCGATGTCCGCGGAAAGAAACAGATCGAATGGCGCGCCGTGAGAAAGCTGGGCGTATAGATTGCCGGATGAGCCATAGGTCGCAGTCACCTGGATTTCCGGATGCGCGTGAGAAAATTCCACGATCAAATCCGGCAGAGCGAACTTCAGATCGGCGGCGGCCGCGACGCGGACTTCGCGCACTGTCGGCTTTGCGTCGGCTGCGCGGGGGGGGGACGCGGTTTGCTGCGGGACCGCCGTCGGGGATGCTGGACCGCAGGCTGCCAGCGACAACGAGACGATCATCCACAGTGCGAATCGTCCTCGCACGCGGCGCGGGCGGTCAAGAGCCAGCATGGGTTGGCTCCCTGCGTCGCCTCGGTCCCTCGTCGATCGAGACCAATTCTCCGACGCCGGTCACATCGTATCCTGGCAGTTCCGCCAGCAATCGCCGATAGGACTCAGACTGAATTGTCTCAATCAGTCCCTGGATGCGGCGGTCGCCGGCGTCAGCGCTGGCAAAGCACAGCTCATACGCTTCGTCGCGCACCGTGAAGAATTTCAACCCCGCCTCCTCGCTCACCAGCCGCACGCAGACTCCAATGTCGGCCCAGCCCGACCGAATCGCCTCCGCCACCCCGCGGTGGTCGCGCGCCAGGCGGCGCGGCGGGGCCCGTTCCGGAAGCAACTCATCCAGACAGGCCCGCGCTCCCGAACCGGATTCCCGGCCGATCCATCGCAACTTGGCCCGGAGCGCAGCAGAGACCGATGCCGCTCCGACCGACGGGGCCACCGCCAAACCTTCCTGCCAGCGGGCGACGTGCAACAGCGTGTATCCCACTCCCAGACGCCGCTTGACTGCTGCGGCATTCCCCTGGTGACGTCCGGCCTTCGCCAAATGGACTCCCGCCAAATGGACCTTCCGATCCCCCAGAAGCGACAACGCCTCACCACTGGAACGGGGAATCACCAGCAGCCGAAAATCGGTGCAGCGCGCGTATTCAGCGGCAAGCAACCCCGCTGCCGGATCACAGCAGGCCATGACCAGCGTTTGTTCGGGAGGAAGCTGGCGACGAAAACGGAGCGTCCCGAATTCAAACACGCCGTCGTGCGGCGCCGCGGCGGGGGAGGTGGCCTCCGCGGGAAACTGCAACGTCCGTCCGCCAACCTCCGCCTGCCAGTATCGGCACTGCTCCGCCTGCGGCTCCCAAGCCCACTCCGGAGGAGTCGAATGTTCTCCAGTGGCGGTAAACAGGTCATCGATCCGGCAACCCAAAACACGCGCCAGGGCGAGTGCCGTCGCGACCGAGGGGACCAGGCGCTCGATCTCGATCGCGCTCACCTCCGTGCGCGAAATGCCCGCCTGCCTGGCCAACTCCAGTTGCGACCACCCGCGCGCCGCGCGGTACAATTTGACATGATTCTGGAGGCCGGCTGATGACATGATCATGACATTGTGGTGTCATGATCATGTCGATGTCAACCCTTGGGGGCAAGGGCATTGTTCCACGCCGAACGGGTGGCACACCCTGACGAGAGGAAGGGCGTGGCTGACCAAGGACAGGATCGTTCGATCAGAGGCGTGCGCCACGCAGACGCGGGGGGAGAACGAAATGAAAAGCGAGAAATGAGAATTGCCAATTGCAAGAATGGTGGCACACCTTGACGTTCACAGTGCCAGCGCCAGTCTTGCTGTCTCAGCCAGTCAATCCGGATTGAGATATAGAGCTACAGCGGCTTCTTCACCGCATCGGTGGCTCCTGCGGGACGGACCTGATTGTCGCGGATCGGTTGGCGGACTTGAGTCTCGGGGGGTTCCGCGAGGTTCTGGAGGGCCGTCTTGACCGTGTCGTGAAGTGCGGCTGCCCAGAGGCGATCCAGTGTGGCCGCGAGCGCTTGCTGCAACGGTTGGTTGGTGGTTCGTTTGAGTGCCAGCAGTTCGTCCGCGACCGCGGCGCCGAGCGTCGCATTGGGAATCAGCCTGGCAATTGCCCTAACCTCCGGTTCCTCCAGAGACCGCAGCGCCTCGACGAACGCGAGCAGCGTCTGACTGAGATAGGAATCGCCGGCAAGCAGCGGTCCGTAGTCATTACGAAACGATTCAGCGGTCAGCCGATGGAGTCCGAAGTAGCCACACCCCTGAGCCATTGTCGGTTGAAATCGCTGGATGACATGGCCCAATAAGAGAAACCCGGTTGGGCCAATTGTCGGGGATTGCAGCGTCTCCGCCAGTTTTTGTCCGAGGACCGGATTGCGGCTGGCAAAGTACAACGCGGCGTCTCGTCCCAGCGGCCGCAGCCAGGCTTCTTTCGGAACGATCTGGCGATAAACAGCAAGAATCCGTCCGGCCATTGGCTGAATTGCGGCGGGATCAGAGTTCATGATCTCATTGAAGGAGACCTCCGAACGCGGTCCAGGCAGCGAATATGTCCCCTCGGGCTCATCACCGGAGGAATTGAGCGGGTTGAACAGTTTGCCGAACGGAACGGGTGTCCAATGACGGACCAGTTGTCGAACGGCTTGAATCGTCTCCAGCATTTCGGACTCGCGCGAGGCGTCTGCCGCGTGCTTCCACTCATCAAGCGCCAATTCACTGATCGCGCGCCACCCCGATGATGGATCGTAGGCTGTCTTCGCGGCGGCCAGCCGGGACTCCAGCGACTCAAGCCCCGCCTGCAATGCCTGTTTGCCGCTACGAACAGTCGCGGAGAATCCCTCGGCGCTCGAGCCGTACTTGAACTCGATCAGTCGGCCCGTTGCCGAGTCGATCTGCACCTGGCACTTGGCACCCCGAATATGCCATGCCCCTTCCTGAAGCGCGACTTCCGTAGTTTCCTGATGGATCAGCGATAGGGCGCAGGCGGGGGACATCCGGGCTCGCACCATGAGCGGAATATCGTCGGCCACTTCGCGGTTGTGAAATCCCAGCCCGAACGCCAAGTTGTAGGAGGTGTCGTCCACTCCCCGCCGCGGCCCCTGATTGGTATCGAAGATCGCCTGGAGCACCAATTGCTGCAGTCCCGCATTCTCCAACTCGAGTTGGACGCCACGGTGAAACGAGGCCAGCACGACGCGGCCGACTTGCGAAACGAGCGCTGCATCAACCAGCCGCGTTCCATCGCCCTGTGTCAGAGTGACGTGGATGATCTGTCCCCGCCGCGGGGCCACAATCAGGCGGAGCGAGAGTTGCTTTGAAGGGACGGGGGTTGGCGGTTCTGCCGCACTCCCTCCCACAACGGACCCCATCGCTGCGAGGGATTTCCCATCGAATTCGAGCGCCATTTCCAGCGCTTCCTCGGTGTCACCTCGCCCCCAGCGCTCCAACCAGTCACGCATTTTCAGCAGTGAATTTTCTGCCTCGGACAAATCCCGAGTCAGTGGCGGGGCGGTCTCGCATTCACGGACGTCGATTCTCAGATTGGCACGCCCCGTGCCCGCTGTGCGCAGGTCGTCCCCGCACTGGATCCGTGAATTCAAATACCGCCCTGATTCCCAGAGCCGCCGCGCCAGCGTTGCCGGAAGCCGGCTGTCATAGGGGGCGCCGGGGCTCAGATGGAGGTACTTGAGAACGTCGTCCGTTGAGTCTCGCGAAGTTCCCAAAACCACGACATTGCCGATCGTTGCGCGGGGGCCTTCGGTGATGACGGTGATCGTCAGCGACACCGACAGGTCGGCGGGCGAAACCGTTGGTTTGATCTGAAACTGTGGAGAGAAATATCCATGCACAGCGCAGGCGGCTTCCAGACGCCGCTTCAATTCCTTGATCGTCAAATCGTCGAAGGGAGCCCACGCTCCCTTTTTCCACAACGCGGGGATCGCCATCACTTCCGTATGGGGGGCGCTCTCCCAGACAGTCTCCGACGGGCGACCCAAGTGCTCCACGGTCACTGGAATGGCGTCGGGGGGAGGCGTCTCCTCGGTCAGCGCCCGAATCAGAGCTTCCGCAGGCACCTGATCAACGCCAACGACACTGACGTCTCCGCAGCGGCACCGGGCCCCCTCTTCAATCTGGACGACGACACTCCCTGTTTCCTCGTCAAAACGGGCGGAGACCTTGGGCCCCGGAAACCCGCTATGGAGGTATCCGTCGCGGATTGTAGTTTCCACCGCATTCAGATACTGGGAGAACGGCAGTTTCGGATGCCCCGCCAGCGCCAGCTTGAAATCGACGGCGAGCGCCTGGGTAATCTGCCCGGGCGTGAAGGATTCGAGACCTTCGATCACCAGGCGTGTCGGATCGCGCACTGTCTCATCGACCAACGGTTCCGCCCCCATTGCAGTCAAAGCGGAAAGCAGAGCTCCCAACACGACAACGAATCGTCCCTGAACACGCATGTTTCGGCTCCCTCCCAGAGCGAATTCGGACAGCATCGACAGCGCCCGTAACCCGGCGAATGCAGCAGGCGCCCCCGGTCGTATCGTTGGGCAGATAGCAGATTTAGGGAATCTCGGAAAGGCCGATCCGTGGTCGCTTCAGGTCCGCAATGAGTTATACGGCATCGCAGGAATCAATCTTGCGATATCAACCGCCGCAGCAGCCAGACATAGGAGTGCCATTCCAGTCGGGGCTGCATGGATTTCTCGATTCTGGCGATTTGGGCATTGAGCTCCTCCAGCCGTGCGCCGGTCGTCGCACGCGATTGCAGTACGAATTCCCGCTGCTTTTCCTGCGACTTTTGATCGAGCCGGTTGCTCAAAGCGCGCAGTCGGCGGTACTCGCTCAGAACGCGGGCCGCGGCCTGTCGTGCGGTCTTCAACTCATCCGCCAGGTCTGACGGATCGGGCTCGATTTTGGTCATTTGCTCATCGCCAATCAGGAGGTCGAGCACGCCATCGCTGTCCCAATCGGCCACGCAGAAGTTTCCCCCCAATCCCCGGCTCGGCGCATCCCCGACCATTCTCCAGCGACGATCCCCCGCTTCCACCACAATCCGCGGCATGCTCAACCGCGGGTCGCGCCGGCGGCCGGAATTCATGTAGACCACGACGCTCCCACTCGGCATCCCCAGTAGCAAATCCCCCAGACCATCGCGATTCCAATCGGCGAAAACCGGGTGGAGTGGCGCTTCCGGCATTTGGATCGGTGTCCCCTCCACTTCCAGCGGCCTGGGTGCGCCCAGCGACAACCCTGGGCCGGTGTTCTCCACGATCAACAATTCGGTCTGTTGTGCACTGGCTGCGATCGCCCCGAGACGATCAGGTCGATGTCGCCATCCCCGTCCCAGTCGACGGCGTGACAGCCGGGATTTGAACCAGCGGCCAGAACACGGCCGTTCGCGAGTTTGATCAGCTCTGCATCCGCGAATGTATCGCCGTCTATCCGGCGATACCAGACGATGGTTTCGGACTCGCACGGCGCGATGATGTCCGTTTTTTCGTCCCCATCCAGGTCGGCCAGTTGAGCCCGGAACAGTCCCCCTCCAGGGAGTTCCGCGATCTCTCCGTTGGCACGAAACCATACGAAGTCTTCAAACCTCGGGTCGGCATTGGTCCCCACGTCACGAAGCCGTGTCGTGGATTCTGCATTCGTAAATCGAGGTGGTTTTCATCTTTCGTGGTTGATAGACTCCCGGATGTGTTGGAAGGAACCGATTGGTTCAAGTTCCAGGGCGTGCCGCAGTGAAATTCCAACTGCATCGAGATCGTTGGGATACCGTCGACTTCTACCTCGTACTCTGGGGGGCCGGACTGTTAGGCGGACTGTATTACCTGGGGATTGGTTCGGCTCAACTGAGCCGCGATCTTCGATCGGGGTGGGGGTGGTTCTTTTTTGTCGACGGGCTCGTTGGTTTTCTCTTCGGGCTGTACCACTCTGTATTGCATGTCTGGCGGCGATTCGCCGAGTCGTATGAATTGACCGAGACGGAGCTGATCATCGAATACGGCTACGCGCGGCTGCGGATTCCGCTGACTGCCATCCGCGGTGTGCTGCCGGTCAAGATTTGCCGCACGACGACCGCGCTTAAGCCAGGCTTGAAACTCCGTTACAGCGAGTCCAAAACCCGCCTTCAGACAGTGGACATCTCGCCATCCCACCAGGATGTCTTCCTGGATGAATTGGTCGCGCGATGTCCCACATTGAAACGCGCAGGAGTCCGCCTGGTGGAGGAGGCTGCCAGCGCACTCGCTTCCGACCGGCATTACAACCAGGGCGCCCGAGAATTGAAAGGTTGAGCCGTTTATGCCCCAACAACTGTTGCTTCTGGCGATTGCCGGCGCTGCCGGCACGCTTGCCCGCTATGGCCTGAGTGAACTCGTTTCATCGCTCCTGGGGCGCAAGTTTCCCTGGAGCACGCTCGCTGTGAATCTGCTGGGGAGCCTGCTGTTTGGACTGGTCTGGACGCTCGCCACGCAACGGGAGTTGATCTCGCCGCGGGCGGGACTGGTCATTTTGACTGGATTCATGGGGGCCTTCACGACATTTTCGACATTTGCCTTCGAAAGCAGCCAGTTGCTTCAGGCCGGGATGTGGGGGGCGGTCATGGCGAACATGGCGGCGCAGAATCTGCTGGGAATCCTGGCCGTCGTCGCCGGAAGCTGGCTGGCCAAACTGGATTGGCTGGCATAGGCGTTTTGTCGGCCCCCCCGCGGCGCCATCGGGATGTGCGCAGGGGTTGCTTGACCTGGAACCGGGTGAGTGCTCAAATGAGACCACTGGGTTCTGTGCTTTCTCACAAAGGTCCAAAGCGCGGCCCTGCACCAAGATCGAATGATCATTCCGCACGATGCCGTTCGTCAGAATCGTTCAGGCGCTCGTGAGACTCTCTGCGACCCATTCCCGGTTGGCTCCCCCGCCAGGAGTGGCTCGCCATGAATCACTCAGGCGAGCCGCCGACGAAAACCTACGGATCAGCGCAAGGAATTTTCAGCATTTGGCAGGGGATGGACGCTCCGACCTGGTGTCGTCTGCTGGCGGGGGGACCACCGCTGCATTGGCGACAGGGGCTTCGGCTGGCCATGGTCTCCGGAATGAGCATCGCCAATTCCCTGCTAAAACTGGCAGAACACCTGGCGTACGGCTCGAAACTGCGTCGCTACCAACTCCAGCATGCTCCGGTATTTATTCTGGGTCATTGGCGGAGCGGTACGACACTCTTGCACGAGTTGCTTTCCAACGATCCGCGGCTGATCACTCCCAACTTGTACCAGACGCTGTCGCCGCACCATTGCCTGCTCAGTGAGGCGCTCCTGGCCCCGCTCACGCGGTGGATGCTGCCGAAAACGCGCCCCATGGACAACATCGCCGTGTCCTGGGAGTCGCCGCAGGAGGACGAAACTGCACTCTGCATTCTGACCGGACTTTCGCCGTATGTCATGCTGGCCTACCAGGGGCAGCGCTGGAAATACGAGCGGTTTTTTGAACAACAGCAGCTCACCCCGCGCGAACGGGACTGCTGGACCGAGGCGTTTCTCACCTTTTTGAAGAAGGTCGCCATGCGCCACGAAGCACGAAATGGAACGGCGACGCCGGGAGCGCGGTTGCTGTTGAAGTCTCCCACGCATACCTATCGCATTCGTCTGTTGCTCGAACTGTTTCCCACCGCTCGGTTCATTCATATCGTTCGCAATCCCTACGACGTCTTCAGTTCGGCGATGTACCTGCGGGAACGATTGTTCGAGGCCAACGCACTTGGGCGACCGAGGCACGGAGGGGCGGAAGAGGATGTGTGGGCCATGTACGAGCACCTGTTTCGGGTGTTTGAGGCGGATCGGCACCTGCTGCCCCCCAAGCAGTTTTACGAGTTGCGATTTGAGGATTTGGAACGAGATCCGATCGGGCAACTGGCCGGGCTCTACGCGCATCTGGAGTTGGACGGTTTCGATTCCCTGGCGGCCACCCTGGGCGCCCAACTCGATCAACATCGCAGCTTTCGCAAGAATCAATTCGAGATGAGCGGAGCGCTTCGGCGCCGCATCTTTCAGCGGTGGCAGCCCTTGTTTGAGAGATACGACTACCCGAGCGGGTTGGCCGAGCATCCCCCATCGGATGCCGCCGCAGCTCCCGGCCACCGTGAGAAGATTCCGGCCGACACGCTGCAACCATGATGCATATCCGGCTCCTCGAGGAGTTGCGGCGGTTGTCTGTTGTTAAAGACGGCGACCCTCTTTGTCTGTCCGCAGGTGCGTCGCGTTGTATCCGGTCTGGTGATTGAAGTTGGCCTGAAATTCCTTGGGCTTGGCAAAAACAAACTGCAGGCCCAGGCGCGTATAGGACGGAATGACCTCGAGATTGTCGTAGAACTCGGGAGCGATTTCACGCAGCCGCCACAGCCGCCGCCCAGGGACGTTCATCAGGTCGTGGTGCTCCACGTGCAAACCGGCATTGAACGTGATCAGGTTTCGCCACCGGCCGTACGATGATGCGGTGGGCTGATAGCGGCGCGTGCCGTGGAAGTGCGAGATTCCCAATACCCAGCCGAGGCAATAGGGGTGGAGAAATCCGGTAAAAAACAGCGCGCTAGCCAGCAGGTAAACCAGCGCTTGCCAGCCAAACGCCACATACAATCCGGCACAGAAGCTCAGATTGACCAGGGGATAGAGGACAGCCCAGCCGGCGCAGTCGTCCTTCTCGTAACCCGACACGAGGTGCTGGTCGGCCAGGACGGCCATGGTCCGCCTCCCCGGTTTGAGCCGCCCGAACAGCAGCAATCCGCCCAGATACATCACCAGCCCCACGCTGCTGCGGCACAGTTGCATGATGAGCATGATCAGCGCGTACGGGACGAAGAGCGGCGACGCCGACCGGGTGATCACCAGGTACGTCCGACGCCGCGAGATGAAGTCTTTCAGCGATCCCATGTCCGTGTGATGAGCCAGGTGTTCCGGCCACCAGGTGTGATGGCCGGAAAGAAACATCGGCAGCGTCGTCAGGGTAAACAGCACCCGATTCAACCAACGCCGTTCAAACACCAACCCATGCACGCATTCGTGGCCGAGTTGGAACAGCAACAGATTCATCGATGACCCGATGAAATAGGCGGTCAACAACATGGCCCACCACGGGACATAACTGGACAAAGCCGCCAGGGAAATCTGCAGGACGCACGCCCCCAGGCACAAGAACGCTGTGGACGCGTCAGTTCCAAACAGCTCCTTGATCTCGGGATGCGCCCTGAGCATGGCCCGCGCACGCTGGCGGTGCCAGACGGCGTCTTCTCGCTCGTCGTCCGGCACGCGCTCCAGAATGTCAATCTGGAAACCAGGAAAGACCGGAGCCGCGCTGCCGATCATGCGAGGGTGGAACCCCTGGCCCATCATTCCCGGAGACTCGATCTCAGCGAGGCGATCCATGTTCGTTCCTTTTTCACAAATGGCTCTGGCGAAATGCTAATCCAACTGCTTGCGAAATCGCGCGACGCTGAGCAGCAGAATGCTCGAACAACACACGGTCAAGCCGACGATCCAGGGGAGGAGCGCGAAAAACCCCGCCCCGCGGAGCACGATGCCCCGCAAGATCTCAATGAAATACGATACCGGAATCAAAAACGTCAGCACAAAGATGGGGAGTGGCATCTCCGATCGTGGGAACATGAAACCAGACAGCAACACCGACGGAAGCATGATCAGGAACGCAAATTGCAATGCCTCGACCTGTGTCCGGGCTACCGTCGACACCAGCAGTCCCAGCCCAAGCCCGCAGACCAGAAACAGCGCCGCCAGTCCGATCAGCAGCGGGAGACTCCCCTGGATGGAGACGCCGAAGACTCCCACCATCACCGCCAACACGATCAACGTCTCGGCCAGGCCCACCGCGGCATAGGGGACGAGTTTCCCCAACAACAAACCGACCCGTCCGACGGGCGTGATGAACAGTTGCTCCAGCGTTCCCAACTCACGTTCGCGCACGACGGCAAACGACGTGAGGAACAAGGTGACCAACTGCAGGATGATGCCGACCAGCCCCGGCACGAAGAAGTGCGCGCTCTCCAGGTTGGGGTTGTACAGCAACCGCGGGCGGACGTCGATGGGAGGCGCCACACCTCCCGTTGCGTCACGGAACGGCGCCGCGACCGACGACTCGGCCCAGGGACGGGCGACGTCCCACGAGAGCCGTCCCCCCAGCAGCCGCGCCGTGTTGAGCGCCGTGGTCGCCGATTGCGAGTCGCTCCCGTCGATCAGCACCTGCACGGCGACCTGTTCGCCGCGAAGCAGTCGCTCGGAGAAATCGGGCGGGATGCGCACCCCGACTTTCGCTCGGCCTGACAGCATCGCCCCCTGAAACGCCTCGTCGTCGTGAACCCATTCGACGACTCGGAAGTTGCGGGTGTTTTCAAACGCCTCGACCACTTCCCTTCCGCGCTGCCGACCGTCGAGATCCAGCACGACCGTCGGCAGATGTTCGATTTTTGTGTCGATCGCATAACCGAAGATCAGCGTTTGCATGACCGGCACGACGAGCATGAAAAAGATCGTCGATGGCTGTCGGCGAATATGCACGAACTCCTTGAGGAGAATGGCCCAGAAGCCCTGCGTTCCGCGCAGAGCGCTGTGGCGGAACCGCCCTCTGGAATTAGCCGCTGGCCAGGCCGTGAAATTGTCTCCCGCATCCGGCTCGGAACTGGCCGGTGTCGCCGACTCGACGAATGCGGCGCTGGGGCCGTCGACCGGGGGCGGGACGGGTCCATTACGCGAATGTTCGGTATTCGCTGTCAGGCGGATGAAGACGTCTTCCAGCGTCGCGGCGACTTCGCGGAGCACCCCCGAGTTGGCCGGAGCGCAGCCATTCGCGGGGGTCGCCAGGATCGTCTCTGGCGTCAGGTGGTCCGAGGCCAGTAGATGGATCGTAGCGCCGAACAGCGTGGCCTCCTGCACTCCGGGCAGTTTTCGCAGCGCGCTCAACCGCTGCGTTGGGGCAGACACCGTAAGCTCGTAGCGGCGCGCCCCTGCGGGAGTCACATGCGGCAAGCGCTTCAAGTCGCACGGTTCGCCGCACACGAGCAACTTTCCCTGAGAAATGTAACCCAGGTTGGTGCAGCGTTCGGCTTCATCCATGTAATGCGTGGTGACAAACAGCGTCACGCCGCGGGCCGACAATTCAATCAGCAAATCCCAGATCTGCCGCCGGGCCACCGGATCGATCCCGGCGGTCGGTTCGTCCAGAAACAGCACGTCGGGTTCATGTATCAACGCGCACGCCAGCGCCAGTCGTTGCTTCCAGCCACCCGACAATGTGCCGGCCAACTGTTCGAGCCGGTCTCCCAGCGAAGTCAGCTCCAGGACTTCCTGTCGGCGCTGCTGCAGCCGCCGCCCCTCCAGGCCATAGATTCGGCCATAAAAGTCGAGGTTTTCCTGCACCGAGAGGTCGGAATACAGGCCGAACTGCTGCGACATGTAACCGATATGGCGCTTGACCGCCTCGGGCTCAAGACCTATGTCGTATCCCAGCACCCGCGCCCTGCCGGACGTGGGAGCCAGAACGCCGCACAACATCCGGATGATGGTCGACTTTCCACTGCCGTTTGATCCCAGCAATCCGAAGATCGACGCGCGCTGCACCTGAAAGGTGACCTGATCCACGGCGGTGAGACCTCCGAAGCGGCGCGTCAAACCCTCGACGCGGATGGCGATTGTCATGGGGGGCCCAACCGACCGCGCATTCGCTGGTCAGCGGCCTTTCGGCGTTTGTGTACTGGCATGTGCGGAAGGCCAAGCGTCCCCTCGACTGTGCGGTCGGATGAGCAGTCTCAAACTGCGGAGTACCGATTCGATTCCGCGCGTCAGGCACCACGTAAAGCAGGTTCAGCTCGCCGCATCTGCGATCGATTCAATGCCGAACGAACATGACGGTAGCACACTCTGCAGGTGACTTGCAACCGGCCGAGACCAACAACCCCCTTGGGAATAGCAGGAATGGACTCGTCCGCTCAACATGCCACGGCCTTCGACAGGCGATTGGGAGCGATTCCGGCTGCTCTGCCACCGATTCCCTGTTCCACCGGGCGGTCCCGGCGATTGCCGGGAGGATTCAGGCGCCGCGCGGACCTGCGGATTGGACACCATCGTCGAGTCCTGGCTTGAGAGTCGGTTCCGTTCTGGCATGACGTCCGGGCGGGAACTCCGTGGCTTCCTGTCTACTGCTGCGGTAATCTATCGGTGCATTGGGCCGTCCCATTCCTGGATTGTATCACCGACTCGTTTCCCATGCTCCAAACCACCTCCGAATCCGCCCGTGCAGAGCCACCGAATCCATCGTTGATCTTTGAAACGCTCAACGCCTACCAGCAAAGTGCGGCGCTGCGCGGGGCGATCGAGCTGGACCTGTTCACCGGGATTGCAGCCGGTCAGGGGACGCTCGATCAGCTTGTTGAGCATTGTCGCGCCGACCGTCGCGCCTTGCGAATTCTGTGCGATTTTCTGGTCGTCCACGGATTCCTGCTGCGCGGAGACGAGGGATATCGGCTGTCGCCGACGGCGGCAAAGTTTCTTGACCGGCGCTCCCCCGCGTACATGGGATCGATCGCGCGGTTCGTCAACTCCGACGATTTGCTGGCGGCTTTTCATGACGTTGCGGAACTGGTGCGGCGCGGGAAGACGCTTCTGGATGGCTCGGGAACCGCCACGACCGACTACGACGGCTGGGTCGAATTCGCGCACAGCATGGCGCCGATGATGGTTCCCGCCGCCGAGTTCCTGGGAGAGCTGGCGGCCCGGTTGTTTCCTGGCCCGGCGCGAGTGCTGGACATTGCCGCAGGGCATGGCCTGTTCGGCGTCAGCGTGGCGCGTCACAACCCCGGCGCCACGATCGTCGCCCTGGATTGGGAACGGGTCTTGGCGGTGGCATCGTCAAACGCCTACAAAGCCGGCGTTGGCGACCGGCACGCGCTGCTTCCGGGAGATGCCTTGCAGGTTGACTACGGCACTGGTTACGACATCGTGTTGGTCACGAATTTCTTCCACCATTTCGATCAGGACAAGTGTCTGCACGTCATGCGCAAGATCCACGACTCCCTGAGCCCCGAGGGCATCGTCCTGACGCTGGAATTCGTCCCCAACGAAGACCGTGTCTCCCCTCCGGTCGCGGCGACGTTCGCATTGGTCATGCTGGGAACCACGCACTCCGGAGACGCCTACACCTTTTCGGAGTACAACGCGCTTTGGAAGCGTGCGGGGCTGTCTGTCAACGAACTGCTCGACGTGCCCAATTCACCCCAACGAGTCATCGTCAGCCGCCGTTCCTGAATTGTGGTCCAGGCCCTATTTGGCCTTTGCCGTTAGGCGTTGATCCCCGACCCGCTTCCCTGATCGTTGTTACCCCCCCCTGATTGCGACACCACTCGCCATGTTTGGCCTGAATCTGATCCATGCCGGGTTTCTTGCTGCAGGGCTGGCGGTGGCGCTGCCGATTCTGATCCACCTCCTGTTTCGGCAGAAATCGCGGACGCTGACGATCGGGTCGGTGCGGTTTTTGCAGCAAGTGGTTCACGAGCATCGGCGCCGCCGCCGGTTGCGACAGTGGTTGCTCCTGGCGCTGCGAATGCTCGCCGTGCTGCTCCTGGCGGGGCTGTTTGCCCGCCCGTATTGGGATCAGGCGGTGGCCCGGGCGCTGGAGCAGGAATTAGTGCTCCTGATCGATCGATCGGCGAGCATGCAGGGGCGCGGTCAGGGGGCGTCGTCGTTTGAACGGGGGCGGAGCCGCGCGGGGGAGGCGCTGGCCCGTCTCGACGAAAACGTGGTGGTCCATGTGGCTGTGTGCGATGCGACGGGAGTCGTGGAGCTGCCGGCCGATCAGCTTTCGCGGCAGGAACCCTCTGCAGCGGCCACCGATTTCGGACTGGCGGTGACGTGGGCCGCCGACGTGCTCGCGGCATCGAACCGGGGAACGAAGCGGATCGTGCTGTTTAGTGATCTCCAGCGGAGCGGGTTGCCGCGAACGCCCATCCCGTCGCTGCCGGGAAACGTGGAACTGGTGGTCGAAGACGTGGGGCAGGGGACCGCGCGCAACGTGGCGGTCGAAGCGGTGGCGCCGGTCCGTTCGGAAATCCGTCCCGATGAATCATTCCGCCTGCGCGTGCTGCTCAAGAATCATGGGCCGCAGACCGCCCGCAAAGTGCCGGTCCGCTGCTCACTGGAAGGTCCGGCTGGATCTCTCAGTGCGACGGGACAGGCCGACATTGTGGGGTATGGACGGACGCAACTCGACCTGCCGATTGCCGTCGCCGCCGATGGAGTGTACCGCGGGGAAGCGACAATCGACTTTGAGGACTCGTTGGCGCTCGACAACCGCCGCTATGTGGGATTCGAGGCGCGGCACCCCGACCGGGTGCTGCTCGTGGACGGACAGGAAGGGCGCTCGGTGTTCGCCAACGAGACATACTATTTGGAGACGGCGCTGCGGCTGGTCACTGCCGAATCGGGAGGAGACCAGAGGTCGTTCGAGGTGGAGCGGATCGTGTGGGAGGCGGGGCGCGGATTTCCCCGCCTGGAGGGATACCGCTGCGTGGTGCTGGCCAACCTGCGGCGCATGGCGGCCGAGGACGGGCGACGACTTCAGAGCTATGTCCAGGGGGGAGGCCGGTTGCTGATCTTCGCCGGGGACCAGGTTTCCGCGGCGTCGCTGTCGCCGCTCGCGGATCTGGGAGTGCTTCCGGGGCGCGTCGCAGCGGAACCGGTCGATGGACGCTTCCGAGTCGATGCCTGGGATGCAGAACATCCGGCGCTGGCCTGCTTTGCCGATCCACAACAGGGGGATTTGCGGCGCGTGGAATTCCGCCGCTTGCTGCCGCTGGAGTCGCTGGTCGAGGGGGCTCGTCCACTGGTGCAAACCGGAGATCACGTGGTGGCTGCGGAACTGGTCGCGGGGACGGGGCGGTGTCTGTATTTTGGAACCACTGCCGATCGGGATTGGACCGAACTGCCGCGTACCCGGCTGTATGTCCCGCTGATCCGACAATTGCTGGCGCACCTGACCGACCAGCTCGGAGAACGCCGGGGAGTGACCAGCCGACTCGTGACCCGTCCAGGGGACAAAATCGGCATCGAGCAGGTTGAGGGAGTGTGGGTCGTGACCAACCTGGACCCGCGTGAGTCGATTCCGGATCGGGTCACTGCGGAGGAACTGCACGCCTCACTGGGGGTGGCTCCGCCGGTCGCCGAGGATGAAGAACGACAAGCGGCGCTGGCGATGACCCTCCCGCCGGACGCCTTGCGATCAGACGAAATCTGGACCACCGTCGCCTGGATCCTGCTGGCCGTTCTCGCCGTGGAAACGCTGCTGGCGGCGCGTGTGCATGCGTGAGTTCTCTGAGGCGGCGCCCCAGTTCGCTGCCGCCCCTCACGGGACAATTCCCGGGATCAGCAGAGGCCGAAGCCAGCCTCCCTGGTGCAGATGCAACATCGCGGCGGGGAGATTCTGTTCACGCAGGCATGCTTCGGCCTCGTGCCAATGCCACGCGCTGCTTTCCTGGGGGGAAACGGTGAAATCTGCCGGGTATCGAGGCTGCAACTGTACCAGAGCTTGGCGCTGATCAGCCGGTGCAAATTCCACCAGAGAATCGGTCTCGTCGAGCCGTTGGCCGGCGAGCAACCGGGCCATCAATCCGAGATCTTCCATCGGTCGCGGGTCGGGAACGGGTAGGGGCCAGATCTTGGTCGTTCCGTCATGGCAACCAGTGGCCAGCCAGAGGCCGTCCGGACTGAATGCCAGGTGATGAACCCATCCGCGATGCCTTAAAGGCGGACTGAGGGACTCCCCTGTCGCCGCGTCCCACAGTCGGGCGGAGTAATCGCCGCTCCCTCCGGTCGCAACCCAGCGTCCATCCGGACTGAACCGAGCCCGAATGAGGCCCATCCCGTTTTTCAGAAAGGGAGTGATCGGTTCTCCCGTCGATGCGTCCCAGACCCGCGCTGTCCCCTGGCGACAGCCAGTGACGACCCGCCTTCCATCGGGACTGAAGGAAGCGTACGCCACCCCGGCCCCATGGCGCAGCGGTGGAGTGAGCGGAGCGCCGGTTTCGGCATCCCACACGCGGGCCGAAAAATCGGCACTGGCCGTCACCACCCGGCGACCATCCGGGCTGAACGAGGCTTCCTCGACGGTCCCTTCGTGCGGCAGTGGAGGTGTCTGCAGATTCCCTGTGGTGACGTCCCACACTTTCGCCGTGCCGTCGGAACCGGCCGTGACCAGGCGGTGCGCATTCGGACTGAACCACGCGCCGTGCAATACTCCTCCCAACTCCAGACTGGGTTTCAGAGGCGCGCCGGTCTGTGCATCCCAGAGGCGCCCCTGACCGTCGCCGCTGACGGTGAGCACCCGGTCTCCTGCGGAGGCGAACGCCCCCTGCAGAACGCGGCTGTGGTGCGTCAGAGGTGGAGTCAGTGGTTGCCCCGTGGCGATCTCCCAGACGCGCGCAGTGCGGTCATCGCTGGCGGTCAGGACACGGCGGCAATCCGGGCTGAAACAAGCCTGCACGACCGGCGCTGTGTGCCGGAGCGGTGGAGTCACCGGTTGCCCGGTGGCGACCGACCAGACCTGCGCCGTGCCGTCGCTGCTGGCCGTCAGCAGGTGACGCGCATCGGCGCTGAACGCCACATAGGTCGCTCCACTCTCATGGCGAACGCTCAAGGGCGCCTCCCGCCGTCCGGCGATTTCCCAAATCCGCATCGTGCGGTCACCGCTGGCCGTCACGATCCGTCGGCCATCGGGACTGAAAAACGCACAGGTCACCAGAAAGTTATGGTCGAGTGGAGGGGTGACCGATTCACCCGTGGCCACTTCCCAAACCATCGCCGTGTGGTCGTAGCTGGCAGTGACCAAATAGCGGCTGTCGGGACTGAAGGAGGCATATCGCACGGAGTTCCGGTGCTTCAAGGGAGGCGCCACGGGGACGCCACTCGTCGCGTCCCATACACGCGCTGTCCGGTCGTAGCTGGCCGTGGAGACGTACGTGCCACAAGGGCTGAACACGGCGCGAATCAACCGGTCGTCATGTTCCAATGGCCGTCCCACAGATTGGCCTGTGACGGCGTCCCAAAGTTTCGCGGAATGGTCGTTGCTGCCGGTGATCACGCGGCGGCTGTCCGGGCTAAACGCGGCGCAAGTCACCGCAGCCGCATGCTGGAGCGCCGGGCCGACTGGCCGGCCCGTAGCGGCATCCCACACCTGCGCCGTGCAATCATTGCTGGCAGTCACGACAGACTGGCCACCGGGGCTGAACGCGACCGCCTCCAGCCAGCTTGCGTGGCGCAGCGGCGGGCAGAGCGGTTCACCGGTGGCCGCGTCCCAAAGTCGCGCTGTTCCGTCCGTGCCGGCCGTAACGACCTGACGACCATTGGGACTGAAGGACGCGTCCTGCACGGCCCCCTGGTGCATCAGCGGGGGAGACACGGGCTGGCCATTCCCGGCATTCCAGACCCTGGCAGTCCCGTCGTGGCTGGCGGTGAGGATCCGCCGGCCATCCGGGCTGAAGGCGGCCTTCCAGACGACGTGGTTGTGGCGCAGTGGGGGAGTGATCGCTTCGCCGGTGAAGGCATTCCAGACGCGGGCCGTATGGTCCCGGCTGGCCGTGACCACCCGTTGACCATCCGGGCTGAAGGCGGCCGACTCCACTTCCTTGTCGTGATACACCATTTGCGACAATCTTGGGGTTTGGGCGAGCACCCCGCCCAGGCGCGTCCTGTGGGCGGCGGAGCGAGACAATTCGCTGTCATCGAGTTGCAGCGCTGCGGTGAGCCAGGGCAACGCTCCGAACAAATCTCCTTCGTCGAGAAGGCGATTGCCATTGGTGACATGCATCCGGACCAGCCTCTGCCGGCTCTCCCGGGCATTGTCATCGGCCAGTTTTCGCTGTGTGCTCTCGTTCTCTTTGGCCTCCAGCGCCGCGTGGGAGTTTCGCCGCGCTTCGTCGCGAGCGCCGGCAATGTGGACGGCGGCCACGAGCGAGACCCCCGCCACCCCGATCAGGAGGAGCGCGACGGCCGCCAGCAAACCGGCTACGAGTGGATTGTGGCGACGCCAGCGCTGGAATTGCTCGACGGGGGAGACCCGGCGAGCATGGATCGGTTCATCGTCCAGGAATCGCTGGAGATCAGCCGAGAACGCGGCGGCGGAGGGATAGCGATGGCTGGGGTCGCGCTCGATCGCCTTGTGGACGATTGTCACCAGGTCGCGGGGCAGCCGCTCGTTCAGCCGGTCCAGGCGGGGGGGGATGGCGGTCGTCACCTGTTTGATCAGCCGTTGTCGCTCCCTTTCGTCGAACGCCGGACGAAAGGCCAACAGCTCATAGAGCGTCAACCCCAACGAGTAGACGTCGCTCCGGGGGTCGGTTTTTCCGTCAAACGCCTCGGGGGGCATGTAGCGAAGGGTTCCCAGGACATCGCCGGTCTGCGTCAGATCCTGCTGATCGTCCGCCTTGGCCAGGCCAAAATCGGTCACCCAGACCGTCCCGGCAGTGTCCAACAGCAGATTGGATGGCTTGATGTCGCGATGCAGGATGCCATGACAGTGCGCGTATTCCAAGGCGTCGGCGACCTGGCGACCGATATGGGCCACGCTTTGCCAATACGTGCGCGGAGTTTGTGAGGTCCCCCGCCGCGGGTCGCCTGCTCCCGGCAGCGTGATGGATGTGTTGGAAACCATCGCCGCATCCCCGAGGCGCCCCGATCCCGTGGTGCCCGGTAAAGCACCGCTGAAAGGAAAGCCGCCCATCGCGGGCTGTCGCAATTTGGCGTCCGGCGGTGCGACGATTTCGGGAGGCTCCACCTCGTCGGCTTCTGTGGATTGCTGATCCGTGTTAGGGATCAACGTCTGCGCCAGACTGGCCCCCTTCCCACCGCGCTGGGAAACGTGCAGTTCTCCGGCCGTTGGCATGCTCGTCCAGGTTTGCGCCGCGCCAGGAGGCAGTCGCTGCATGTCGTTCAGCACGGCTTTCAGGCTCAAGCCTTCAATGAACTGCATGACATAATACGGCACGCCATGATGTTCCCCCACGCCAAACACCGGGACAATGTTGGTGTGGTGCAATTGGGCTGCCGAGCGGGCTTCGCGCTCAAAGCGGGCTTTCTGTTTGGGACGTTGCAACGCGGCGCTGGGGAGCAGCTTCAAGGCCACCTGCCGACCCAGCGAGACCTGTTCGGCCTCATAGACGATGCCCATGCCGCCGTGGCCGATTTCCCGGAGAATCCGATAATCCCCAAGCTGCTTCAGGGAGGCTTCCGTTCCCCGTGTGTCCACGGTCGTCCGAACGTCGTCGTCTGCCTCGTCGGCGACCGTCAAGTCTTCGGCCAACGCCGCTGCAGCAAGGACTCTCTGGATCTGAGAAGCGAGCTGGGGATGTCGTTCGGTGTATTCCCTCAGTTGCGGCCGCTCTCCTCGACGGAAGCGTTTCATGAACTCGGCTTCAATCGATTGAAGGAGTTCCGACTGGGACTCAGAAGTGGACAATCGTCAGGCTCGGCGAAGGGTGAGGGGGAACGCGATGGGTGACTGCCGCGCGCGGGGAACCTCGCGCCCGATACGAGCTGTTGGCGACCGGCGACCCGGTCATCGTTTCACCACCCAGGGGGCGGGATCACCTGGCAGCGCACAGAACGATTCAACAAATCCCCTGGTCGAAGACGGGCCGGCCCGCCGGACTCAATATTGGTTGTAACGCCAGGGGATCAAAAAGTGAATGCCGCACGACTTAGCGGTCGTTTGGCCGATTCGCCTGGCTGGCCCGGTCCTTGGCGGCGTCGGCATTGACCTTGTCCTTCAGATCGATGCCGATGTTGACCAGCGCCTGGCGGACGGCGCGGGCCATCGCCGTGTTCCCCGCCAGCGAGGTGTGTGGATCGGACTCGGCGCGGGTCATCGCGCTCAATTCGTAGTTCTCCACTCTGCCGCTGGTCCACACGAGTTTGACCGAAACGTTCAGGCTGCAGGTGATCCCCTCGTCGTAGTCGAGTGGCAAGTCGCTGGGGGGACAGGGGAAGATGGAGCGTGGCGGGCGGTCCAGATCGTTGTTCAGGGGGCGCATCGGCGGGGGAGTCGGGAGTGCCGCGCCGCTCTGTTTTGCCTCGGCGAGCTTCTTTTCATACTCCAGGTCGGCCATCCGCTGGCGGTGGCGATCGTCGGCTTGTTTCCGGTCCGCCGCCTGGCGCGCCTGCTTGGCTTTCACCGCGTCGTCCTTGCGCATCGACGCTTGATTGAGAACGACTCGGAACGAGTGCAGCTTCAGTTCCGCTTCCCTGGGGCGGTCTCGTCCTTCTCCCAATTCGTGCCGCATTGACTGCGCCAACAATTCGGGAATCGCGGGGGTGAAATTCTCCGCGGAAAAAAAGACGATCCCAAAATGGGAGGCGTCGGGATCGTCCGATCCCTGATAGTGTTTTCGCTCCCAATCGGGACGTGCGTCGAGGAATTTCACCTGAAATCGCTCGGATTCCACGGTGGCCGTCAAGGGGGGAACCGCGTAGACCGGCCCGACCAGCGCCGCCGGGTCGCTCTGGCAGCCGCAACAGAGCGACCACAGAATGCCGAGGACGATTTCCCGGACGTTCCCTGGTTGCCGACTCGGACTGACAGTCTGCATGTGGACCCCGTGGCATGGCCCAAAATACCTGGTGGCATGGGGTTCGTCCCCGGTGAGACAAGACCGCGCGGCGGAGTATGCCAGAGCGGGGAAATCACATCAAGTGGAATTGTCCAGTGAATTTCAGGAAATTCCGAGGAGAATTCCAGCTCTGTGAAGGAGCTTCGCGCACGGGGAAAATCGACGCGAAATCCCGCCAAGACAAAGACTTTGCGCTGGCGCTGGGCACGGGCGGACGGAGCGGTTCCGCGGGAGGGCCGCGGATCGGTCTTGCAAGGATTTCACACTGTGGGGATAATTGAGTGTACACAACCATTCCGGCGATCGTCGCAGGAGACTCTCGCCCGAGCAGTTCCAGGCTTCCACAGTCTGGCGAACCGACCCCCCATTTTACAAATTGGTGAACCGGCCAGGGATGGCCACATCTTCCCCGCTGCCAAATTCTCTCCCAGAGACAGCAGACGCGGGGGTTTTCCCTGCGCCAGTGGAGGCCTCACTTCGAGGAGATGTTTAGGAACGACTCCTGACCCGCGATGCATAAGGAGACGATCTCGTGGCAGACGGAAGGGCAATTCTCACCGACATCAGTCAACGCAAGAACCCAGAGGTCTATCGGCACGAACACTGGGAAGGATCGTTCACCGATTATCTGGACATCGTATTGCGCCAGCCGGCTGTGACGCGGAACGCATTCCAGCGGCTGTACGACATGGTCGTTTCCTGCGAGGCCTATCCGCTGGAGGGGACCAAGGAGAATCTGGTCCGGTACAGCTTCTTTGACGATCCGGACAACGGCGGCCGCGACGCGATCTTTGGCCTGACCAAGCCGCTGATGGAACTGGTGAACGTCTTCAAGAGCGCCGCGCTGGGCTACGGCAGCGAGCGTCGCGTGCTGCTCCTGCACGGCCCGGTCGGCAGTTCCAAAAGCACGATCGCTCGTCTGTTGAAGCGCGGGTTGGAGCGGTACAGCCAGACCGACGCGGGGGCCTTGTATTCCTACGGCTGGAAGGAAACCGACGGCGCCGTGACCTGGTGCCCGATGCGCGAGGAGCCGCTGCATCTGATTCCCGTGGAAGATCGGCCGGAAGTCGCCACCAAACTCAATCAGCGTTCGCCCGAAGAACCGGGAGTCCACCGGGTGGAAATCGCGGGCGACCTCTGCCCGCTGTGCCGGTTCATG
Source organism: Planctomycetales bacterium (assembly GCA_046152955.1). Classification (GTDB taxonomy): domain Bacteria; phylum Planctomycetota; class Planctomycetia; order Planctomycetales; family Planctomycetaceae; genus SIAF01. The sequence continues at coordinate 60,096 of JBJXGA010000352.1, forward strand.
TACAACGAACGAATGAAAGTGGCCCAGGGAGACTGGACCAAGGTCATGGAAGACATCGTCGTCCGGCGAGTGTTTCTCTCGGAACAGGACCGGGTGGGGATCGGCACCTTCCAGCCCAAGGACGAAAAGAACCAGGACTCCACCGAACTGACCGGCGACATCAACTATCGCAAGATCGCCGAGTTCGGCAGCGAGAGCGACCCGCGGGCGTTCAACTTTGACGGTGAGTTCAATATCGCCAACCGCGGCCTGATTGAATTCATCGAAGTCCTGAAACTCGACGTCGCCTTTCTGTACGACCTGTTGGGAGCTTCGCAGGAACACAAGATCAAGCCCAAGAAGTTCCCGCAGACCGACATCGACGCGGTGATCATCGGCCACACCAACGAGCCGGAATACCGCAAACTGCAATCGAACGAGTTCATGGAGGCGCTTCGCGACCGGACGGTCAAGATCGATGTCCCCTACGTCACGCGCCTCAGTGATGAAGTCCAAATTTACGAAAAGGACTACAACACCCGCCGCGTGCGCGGCAAACACATCGCCCCGCACACGCTGGAGACGGCCGCCATGTGGGCCGTGCTGACCCGGCTGGAGGAACCCAAGAACGCCGGACTGACCGTGCTGCAGAAGCTGAAGCTGTACAACGGCAAGACGCTGCCGGGCTTCACTCAGGACAATGTCGATCAGCTTCGATCGGAAGCCCGTTCGGAGGGGATGCAGGGGATTTCCCCGCGCTACGTGCAGGACAAAATATCCAACGCGCTGGTCTCCAACGCCAAGTCGAGCAACCTCAACCCGTTCATGGTGATGAACGAACTGGAGAACGGACTCAGGCACCATTCGCTGATCCCCAACGAGGAGATCCGCGATCAGTACCGCCAGTTGATCCAGGTGGTCAAGAACGAGTACACCGACATCGTGAAAAACGAAGTCCAGCGGGCGATCGCCGCCGACGAGGAGGCGCTCACGCGTTTGTGCTCCAACTATATCGACAACGTCAAGGCCTACACCCAAAAGGAGAAGGTGAAGAACAAGTTCACCGGCCAGTCGGAACAGCCCGACGAGCGACTGATGCGGGCCATCGAGCAGCGAATCGACATTCCCGAATCGCGCAAGGATGATTTCCGCCGCGAGATCATGAACTACATCGGGGCTCTGTCGCTGGATGGCAAGAGCTTCAACTACAAGACCAATGAGCGGCTTCAAAAGGCACTGGAGTTGAAGCTGTTCGAGGACCAAAAGGACACGATCAAGCTCACCAGCCTGGTCTCCAACGTGGTCGACAAGGACACACAGGAAAAGATCGACATCGTCAAAGGGCGGCTGATTCGCGACCACGGCTACGACGAAGAATCGGCGACCGACGTGTTGCAGTACGTCGCGAGCATCTTTGCACGCGGGGATGCCAAGGGAAATAACTGACATGTCCCGCGCCATCGATCACGACCTGCAGCGCTTCAAACAGATTGTCCGCGGAAAAGTCCGCGGAAATCTGAAGAAGTACATTACGCAAGGGGAGATGATCGGCCGCCAGGGGAAGGAATTCGTCTCAATTCCGATTCCCAACATCGAAATCCCGCACTTTCGCCACGGACAGAAAGGTTCCGGCGGGGTCGGTCAGGGTGAAGGGGATATCGGGACTCCCATCGGTCGCGGACAGAATGACCCGGATGGAGCGGGGGAAGCGGGGGACCAGCCCGGTCAGCACATTCGCGAAGTGGAGGTGTCGCTCGAAGAGTTGGCGCAGATGCTGGCCGACGAACTGGAATTGCCCCGCATCGAACCCAAGGGAAAGAAAACGCTCTCGACCGAAAAAGACAAGTACAGCAGTATCCGCCGCACCGGTCCGGAATCGCTGCGGCACCTCAAGCGGACGTATAAGAAAGCCCTGAAGCGCCTGATCGCCGCCGACCAGTACGACCCGTCGCATCCAATCATCATCCCCGAACGGGAGGATCGGCTGTATCGGAGTTGGAAGACGACGACCAAACCCGAGGCGAACGCCGCCGTGATTTACCTGATGGACGTCTCTGGGTCGATGAACGACGATCAGAAAGAGATCGTCCGGATCGAAGCGTTCTGGATCGACACATGGCTCAAAAGCCAATACGACGGGGTCGACGTCCGGTATGTGATTCATGACGCGGTGGCCCGCGAGGTGGACGAAGAGACGTTTTACCACACCCGCGAGAGCGGCGGGACGCGAATTTCTTCCGCCTATCGGGTGGCCCGCGACATCGTGCGACGCGATTTTCCCCCGCAGGACTGGAACATCTATTTCTTTCAATTCAGCGATGGAGACAACTGGGGTGAAGACAACAAACAGTGCGTGGACCTTCTGATCGAAGACCTGCTCCCCGCCTGCAATCTGTTCTGTTATGGGCAGGTGGAGAGCCCCTATGGATCGGGTGAGTACATTCGCGAACTCCGCGGAATTCAGGACGACTGGGACCGCCTGACGCTCTCCGAAATTGAGGACAAAGAGGCCATTTACGACTCCATTCGTTTGTTTTTGGGAAAGGGAAAGTAGCCCGCCAGAGCGGCGGTGCGCTCTGGGGGAAATTCAAATCACTGGTTTTTCAGGTTCCGCGCGCGGAGCGTGCGGTGGATTAAGGAACTTTCGTTATGAGCAGGATGCTCGCGAGTGCCGTGCTGGCTGCATGTTTTTCCGGATGCATCGGGGTTGGTCCCCATGACGTATACACGTTTGAAGAAGGGAACAAGGTTTCCACGGACGTGCTGGACTACAACTCGCTCGGTCGTTACCTGGCAATTCACGCCAAAGGGCGCCCCGGCTGGTATGTCTTGAAGTTCGATATCCCCGAGGGGAACTTTGAGCAGGAGTTCAGAACCTCTGAGGGGGCGCTCTCCGCCTGGTATTTGCCCCCGATCGCTCCGGACCGAGTGAACGCCCCGGACGAAAAGTCGGCGCCGGACCTGCCCATGTTTGCGGCTGATCCGGAGAATGCGCAGTTCAATGGCCGGGTGGTGCGGTTGGAGGGGCTGGTGAGCATGAAGGGCAAAGAATCGGTCGTCAATTATCTGTCCCTCGATCTGAAGTCCCAGGATCAGCCCGAAACGAATTTGAAAGGAAAAATGCGGCGCGAGAAGCACTTTGTCCGGTTTGAGATGCCCCCCATGTCCCCCGTCGAATGATTGCCGGTTCCCGCAGCGCCAGTCTCCGAACGGCTGGCCTGCGCGGTTTTGCCTGAGACTTGACCATGCCTGCCTTGTCCATCCACCGTCCGTTGCCGGCTGACATCGCCGCCGCCCAGGAGACGATGGAAGGGATTGCGCGCGATTACGGCCTCGATTTTTTTCCGACGATTTTCGAGGTCCTGGACTACGACGAAATCAGCATGGTCGCCGCTTATGGCGGCTTTCCCGTGCGGTATCCGCACTGGCGGTTCGGCGCGCAGTACGAAGAACTGACCAAGAGCTACGCCTATGGCCTCTCGAAAATCTACGAGATGGTCATCAACACCGATCCGTGCTACGCCTACCTCCTGGCGTGCAATCCGATGCTCGACCAGAAACTGGTCATCGCGCACGTCTACGGGCACTGCGATTTTTTCAAGAACAATGCCTGGTTTTCCCAGACGAATCGGCGGATGCTCGATCAGATGGCCAACCATGCCGCGCGGATCGGGCGGTACATTGATCGTTTTGGCCATGAAACGGTCGAGGAATTCATCGACGCCTGCCTGTCGATCGAAGATCTGATCGACGTCTACCTGCCGCACATCCGCCGCCGCGAAGCCCCCACCTCGCCGGTCGCCAGCGCCCTGATGCCGGAGGGTGAGCGTCCCGTAGAGCAGGAACCGACCGCCACCCGGTTCCGGTCCAAGGATTACATGGACACCTACATCAATCCCCCGGACGTGCTCCGCGCCGAGGCGCGCGACCGCGAGCAGCAGGAACAAGACAAGGAACGGAAGCGATCGTTTCCCGACGAACCGCAGCGCGACGTGCTGTTGTTCCTGCTCGATCATGCGCCGCTCAAGCCGTGGCAGCACGACGTCCTCTCAATCATTCGCGACGAAGCCTATTACTTCGCTCCGCAGGGTCAAACCAAGATCATGAACGAGGGGTGGGCCAGCTACTGGCACAGCAAAATCATGACCCGCCACGGTTTGACCGACGCCGAGGTCATCGACTACGCCGACCACCATTCGGGGACGATGGCCACCAGTCACGGAAGGCTGAATCCCTACAAATTGGGGATCGAACTATTCAAGGACATTGAGGAACGGTGGAATCGCGGACAGTTCGGGCCGGAATACGACCTATGCACCGATGCTCGCGAACGGGAACGCTGGGATCGGCAGCTCGGATTGGGTCGGCAAAAAATCTTCGAGGTCCGACGCATTCACAACGACGTGACCTTCATCGACACGTTCCTGACCCCGGAATTCTGCGTGCGGCAGCGGATGTTCGAATACGAATTCAACGAGTCGACCAATTACTACGAAATCGCCTCGCGCGATTTTCAGCAGATCAAGACCCAGTTGCTCAACGGCCTGACCAACCATGGCCGCCCGTTCATTTTCGTTCAGGACGGAAACTACCGGAATCGGGGGGAGTTGTACCTGCTGCATCAGTACGAAGGGATCGAACTCCGCGAAGACTACGCCCGCGATACGCTGGTCAACCTGCACCACCTCTGGTCGCGACCGGTCCATCTGGAAACGGTCATCGAAGACAAACCGACGATCCTCACGTTTGACGGAGTCCACTCCACGCACGAGAAATAGCCGCCAGGGGCTGGACTTTCAGCCTCTGGATGCGAAGAATTCGTAAGAGACAGGAACCCAAAATGATGCTCCCTTCCCTATTCCGATTCACGACTGATCAACCCACCGCCCCTCAGACCGGACGCTGGGAGGACGATCGCGGCGCAGCCATTGAGGTCGATCTGTCCGCCCTGGAAGGGATGGGGTGCGCCATCCGCGAATTGCGGGGGACGCTCCCGCGCCTGGCGGACGCCACGGCAGAGGCGTGGCGCGCCTGGGGTGAGGATCTGTGCCGCCGGGTGACCTACCTGCTCGAACCGCTGGCCCTGCTGGAAGTCGATTCGCAGACGCCGGGGATCCTGATCCGTTCCTTGCTTTCCGCCAATCACACAGAACCGGCCAGGTACTACGAACTGCGCTCGGAATCCGCCGGAACGGTCCGCTTGCGCAGGTACGCCGTGGAACCGCATGCCTCCCAGCGGACGCCGCTGGAGTTCCAGGTGACGCTGGAAGTGCTGGAGAAGCTGGCACGCGATGTGGCTGAGGCAGGGCGGTAGTGCGCCACGCTCCGCAGATCAGCCGGTGAAGAATCTCGATTGCCCGCCTCCGCTCCGCTTGTCTGAGAGGAGCGCCCCCTGGCCCGCTACGCGCCGCATCGGACTCGCGTTAGAATGTCTGTCACCGGGCCAGGCAGCTCCTTTGACTTTCATCTGCGCGTTCTTTCAGGAGGATTGATGATGGCGACTGTGGCTTCCCGTCCGCGAGTTCGTTCGGCTCCCAAGGTCCGCCAGACGCAGATGCTGATCGATGGCAAATGGTGCGACGCCAAAAGCGGCAAGACGTTTGCCACCTACAATCCGGCGACGGAAGAGAAAATCGCCGACGTCGCTGAGGGGGACGCCGCCGATGTCGATCGCGCCGCCAAGGCGGCCCGCAAGGCGTTTGAATCGGGGGACTGGCCCAAGATGGATGCCCGGGACCGGGGGCGGTTGTTGTATCGCCTGGCGGATCTGGTCGAGAAGAACCTGGAGGAAATGGCCGCCCTGGAGACCCTCGACAACGGCAAGCCGATTCGGGACGCCCGTGCTGCCGATCTGCCTCTCGTCATCGATTGTCTGCGGTATTATGCGGGCTGGGCCGACAAGATCACCGGCGACACGATTCCGATCCGCGGAAATTATTTCTGCTACACCCGGCGCGAGCCGCTGGGAGTGGCGGGGCAGATCATCCCCTGGAATTTTCCGCTGCTGATGGCCGCCTGGAAATGGGGTCCAGCGCTCGCCGCCGGGTGTACCCTGGTCATGAAACCGGCGGAGCAGACCCCTCTCACCTGCTTGAAACTGGGCGAACTGGCGATCGAGGCGGGGTTTCCCAAAGGGGTCATCAACATCGTTCCCGGCTATGGGCCGACCGCGGGGGCCGCGCTGGTCAAGCATCCCGACGTCGACAAGATCGCCTTCACCGGCGAGTATCGGACGGCGCAGATCATCATGGGGGACGCGGCCCAGACGCTGAAGCGGCTGACGTTTGAATTGGGAGGCAAAAGCCCCAACGTGATCTTCGCCGACGCCGATCTGGACGCGGCCGTGGCGGGAACCGAATTCGGCCTGTTCTTCAATCAGGGGCAATGCTGCTGCGCCGGCAGCCGAGTGTTTGTGGAGGAAAAAATCCACGACGCCTTCGTGGAGAAACTCGTGAAGCGCGCCAAAGGGCGGCGGCTGGGGGATCCGTTCGATCCCGAAACGTCGCAGGGACCGCAGGTCGATGAAGCGCAGTTCGACAAAATCCTGAGTTACATCGACCAGGGGAAGGAGTCGGGGGCCAAGTGTCTGACGGGTGGCAAACGCTGGGGCAAAAAGGGATTTTACATCGAACCGACCGTGTTCGATGAAGTCACCGACGACATGCCGATCGCCACGGACGAGATTTTTGGCCCTGTGATGGGGATTCTGCCGTTCAAAAAGGTGGACGAGGTGATCGAACGGGCGAACAAGACCTTTTTCGGTCTGGCGGCAGCGGTCTGGACGCGCGACGTGGGGAAGGCGCACCGGATCGCCAACAGCGTCCGAGCCGGAACGGTCTGGATCAACTGCTACGACGTGTTCGACGCCGCCGCTCCGTTTGGCGGTTTCAAGATGAGCGGCATCGGACGCGAATTGGGGGATGCCGCGCTGGCCAATTACACGGAGTTGAAAACGGTGACGATGAGCCTGTCGTAGATCAATACGCCCTCCGCTGCCGCGACGACGGAATCCTAAGCGCCTTGCGGTACTTGGTGATCGTGCGCCGCGCCAGGTCGTACCCCTGTTTGGCCAGTTCCTTGACCAGATCGTCGTCGCTCAAGGGTTCGTCTTTGTCTTCGCGGTCGACGATCTCTTTGAGCTTGATGCGGATGATGTCCCAGGCAACCTCTCCGCCGTCGGCGGTGGTGGTTCCCCCGCCGAAGAACCGCTTCAGCGGAAAGATCCCGCGCGGAGTTGCCACGTATTTGTCGTCGACCGCCCGCGAGACGGTGGTGACGTGGACCCCCACGTCGTCGGCAATCTGCTGCATCTTGAGCGGGACGATGTGTTCGGGCCCCTGATCAAGAAAGGCAGTCTGGTGTTCGGCGATGGCCTGCGCCACGCGGCGGAGCGTGTTGTACCGCTGCTCGATCGATTCGATCAGCCATTTGGCCGATTCGATCTTTCGCTTGATGTAATCGCGCGTTGGCTGATCGGCCTGGCCGTTGGCGAGGAGCTGCTGGTACTTGCGGCTGATATTGAGCCGCGGAGTGAATTCGTATTCCAATCGCACGACGTACTTGCCCGCGGCATCCTGTTCGATGTGCAGGTCGGGGGTGACGCTGGGGGCCGCCACCGCTTCAAAATCCCGTCCCGGCCAGGGATTGAGATTTTGCATCTCCTCGCGGGCTTCCTTGATCAGTTCGATGTCATAGCCGGTCTTGCGTTCGATGAGCGGGAGTCGATTTTCCGCCAAGTCTTCCAGGTGCGAGGTGATCAGCGTGACGAGGACGTCGCGGAGCGGCGTGGTCGGTTTGATCTGGAGCAGCAGGCATTCCTTGAGATCCCGGGCGCCGACGCCGGGGGGATCGAGCTTTTGAACGAGCGACAACGCGCGCTGTGCGTCGTCGGGGGGGATCGCCCGTCCGGTGGTTTCCTGAAATGCCGCCGCCAACTCCTCCAGCGTGCCGGTCAGCCGCCCGTTGTGATCGAGATTTTGAATCAGGAATTCGGCGAATTCGCGGATTCCCGCCGGGCAGGTAAAATAGCCAAACTGCTCCAGTAGGTGGCTTTGCAGCGACTGGGGATGGTCGGCGATGTTGGCGATGGCATCGCTGGCGCGCTCGCCATCTTCGGTCATCCGATTGGATGAGACCCGGGGCGAATACGTATAGTCGTCATCCGGCCACTCCTCGGGAGAGACTTCGCTCAACCGTTCAAAATCGTCCTGGTTGCTATGCGCGGGATCGAGCACCAGTTCTTTCTGGTCCACCGGCTTTTCAGGAGGGGGGAGGGGCTCTCCGTCCGAGGGATCTCGCGTTCCGGGGCCGTCACTTTCGGGGAGCGGTTCCTCCAATAGCGGATTCTCGATGAGTTCCTGCTCGATGCGTTCCTTCAGCGCCATGATCGGCAACTGGAGAATCTCCATCGATTGGATCATCCGCGGAGCCAGCTTCATTTGCTGGCTCATCTTCATATGTTGTCCGAGACTCAGATGCATCGCAGATTCAGAACGATTGTCGCCCTCGCATGGCATCCGCCAGCATGTCGCGGTTGGCGAATTCCAGGACGCTTCCCGAGGGAATCCCCCTGGCAAGCCGCGTGATCTTGACCGGCAGATCCGCCAGCAAATTCGATAAGAACAGCGCGGTCCCGTCTCCCTCCAGCGTGGGATTGGTGGCCATGACCACTTCCCGAATTCCATCCCGGCGAATTCGCCGAATCAACGGTTCGATCGTCAGGTTTTCCGGGCCAATCCCGTCCAGCGGGGAAATCCGCCCCTGCAAGACATGGTACATCCCCTGATACGCTCCCGAAGATTCGATGGAGATCAAATCCCGCTGCTGCTCAACGACGCACACCGTGTGCGGATCGCGCCGCGAATCGGTGCAGATGTTGCACCGCTCTCCTTCCGTCAGATTGAAGCAGACGCCGCACGGTCGGACTGTCGTTTTCACGCTCCGGATCGCGTCCGCCAATCCCAGCGCCTTGTCGGGGGTACACGTGAGAATGAAATGCGCCAGCCGCTCCGCGGATTTGCGGCCGATCCCCGGCAGCATCTCAAACTGGTCGATCAGATTCGTCATCGCGGGGCCGTAGGGACTCACACTGGCATCCTCTCAAGAGTGAATGGGGAGTTCCCGATCTGTTCCGCGACCGCTGGCCAAACTCGGTTTCGTCACTCCCGGACCCCCTCCGGCCCGCCGAGTTTGGAGAGCGTTTCCCCCAAACCAGACAGGTCGAAGCCTCCCGCCAGCTTGCTCATCTCCTCCGCAGTCGTCTGCCGCACCTTGTCCAGCGCCTGATTGAATGCTCCCACCAGGAGATCCTCGATCATTTCCCGATCGCCCGACGCAAAGACCGCCGGATCGATGTGGCACGCCAGCACCTGTTGCTGCCCGTTCATCTCAACGCTCACCATCCCCCCCCCGGCGAGTCCCTGCACGCGCACGCGCCGCAGCGATTCCTGCAGTTCCTGCATCCGCCCCTGTATCTGGCTGGCGTTCTTGAGCATCGACGCCACCTGACCAATCCCCTTGAACATCACTCAGCTCCTGAATCCTTGACCGTTTCCACCCGAACCAGCGTTGCGTCAAATGCAGCCAGTGCCCGTTGCACCAGCGGATCCTTCTCCGCGGCCTGATGCCGCTGATCCACTTCCGCCCGTGTCGTCCGGGTGTCCGCGATCGGGGAGGCCGCATCCGCTTGGCTCAGCTCCAGCGTAATCCGGACCGTCTGTCCGACAATTCGCTCGACCACTCGTTCCAGGCCTTGCAGTTCCTGAACTCGTTCAAAATGCTGCTTACAGTGATGATAGCTCTTTGGGAATGTCAGGACTAGTTGATTTGGCGCGGAAATTGCTAGGCAAGCAACGTTTTTCGCGTATGTTTTCGTCATACCTGACAACAGGGCAAGGGTTTGCGACCAGATATCATTTTCTCGCCCCTTCTCAAATGGAATTATCGCAGCCACCGGGACAGCTTCTTGGACCCCGGCGGAGTCCGACGCCGGATCGGTCCCGACCGTTTCGCTTCCGAGGTCAGGAGGGGGGAGCTCGGGGACTGTGGCGGCAATCGATCCCGCCCGAGGGGCCGAATACGGCGGCTGTGCCGCGGGAGCTGTGGACCGGGGGGTCGCGGCAGGGGGGGGGAGGGTCCGAGTTGCGGCCGGAGCAGCGATCGTTCCCGCGGTCAGTTTGCCGCTTTTGATCCACTCGATCACCTCTCCCAGCCGTTCCAGATCCTCCAGCGACGCGATGCGGACCAGCGCCAGTTCCGCCAGGATGCGGCCATACGCCACCCCTTTCATCCGCCCCTTCGTTTCGGCGAGGATCTGCATCGCCGCCATGGCCGATGCCAAACCCCAAGCCCGTCCTTGCTCCGCCACCACCTCCCGCTGGTCCTCTCCCACCGACATCAACACTCCTTCCGACGCTCCTGCGGCCACCACCATCAGGTCGCGGAAATACACCAGAAGCTGATCGGTCAGTTCGCTCACCTGCGCCCCTTCGGAGATCGCCCTTTCAAACAGTTCCAGCGCCCGTCCGCGGGCTCGGGCGATCAGCGCGCCGGCCAGCTCCGTCAGCCGATCGTCCGGAGCGGTGCCGAGCAGGCGATGGACCTCGGCGGCACTGACGTTCTTCCCCCCGAACGCCAGCAACTGATCGAACAACGACTGGCTGTCGCGCATCGACCCCGCGGCCCGGCGGGCGACCAGATCCACCGCCGCCGGCTCGACCACCACCCCTTCCGCGGCGGCGATCTCCGTCAGCCGCTGTTTGATCGTCGCCGTGGCGATCGTGCCAAAGTCAAACCGCTGGCAGCGCGACAGGATGGTTTCCGGGACTTTTTGCGGATCAGTCGTGCAGAAGATGAATTTGACGTTGGGAGGGGGCTCTTCGAGCGTCTTGAGCAGGGCGTTGAAGGCCTCTTTCGTCAACATGTGGACTTCGTCGATGATGTAGATCTTGTGGTGGCAGCGCATCGGCTTGATGTTGACGTTGGCGCGGAGCGAGCGGATTTCGTCAATCCCGCGGTTGGACGCGCCGTCGATCTCCAGCACATCGACGTCGCTGCCGACCGAAATGCTGTGGCAGATTTCGCACTGGTTGCACGGGTCTCCCGCGATGGTCGCCGGGCAATTCAGCGACTTGGCCAGGATCCGGGCCGTGGAGGTTTTGCCGACCCCGCGGGCGCCGGTGAACAGATAGGCGTGCGCCACGCGCTGGGCGGCGATGGCGTTCCGCAGCGCCTGCGAGATCATCTCCTGGCCGACGACTTCGCCGAACGACTGCGGTCGGAAACGGCGCGCGAGGACGGTGTATTCCATGTCTGGCTCACAGCGGGAAGCGGGAGAAAGGGACAGCCCCGCCGTGGCCGACCGGCGCTTCCCGGTGGAAAGCCTGGCGGGAGTGGAGACGGACCGACGACGCCCCACAGGGAGCAGGCGCAGAAAAACCCGACTGCCACAACGCAGCCGGGTCAGGTGTCACCCACCCGCCGGGGGCAAAATGCTGCCTCCGCAGGCACATGGGAGACGGTTGCTTAAGGCTGCTTCGGTTAAGACCTGACCTGGTTCACAAGTCCCCATTGCCCTTGGAGACAGCATTTTACCTCCGACGAACCGCCACCCCCGGCCATCCGGATGTGGCAGCGCCTCATGGTGAGTTGTCGGTGATCAAAACAGCTTAGGCCGCGCGCTGTGGAGCGTCAAGGGTGGAGGGGAATTGTTTTGAGGGGTGAGGGGTGAGTCTTGAAGCATCGGGACTCAGGTCTCAAGACGCGTCCCGCCGGGAGGGCGAGCGTGGGCTGATGAAAACCTCAATGTCAATATCAAATCTGGGGTTGCCTCAAGGCCCGCTCGGACAAGCGCGCTCGAAGAGCATTTGGCAGCAGTGTCTGCCCCAAGAATAGGTTGAGCTGATCCCGGCGGGGAGTTCCGGTGCGGAAGTGCCTGGTCGACATGGCTTTCCGTGTCTCACGATTCGGCGGACGGTCTCGCTTGTATTGGTGGCTGGCGTCTCAGTGCGTGGCGCTGTGCGGGCGATGGAGATGATGGGCCGCCTGCTGGGGCTGGATTGGCACGTCCCGCATTGGACGACGCTGCGGTCCTGGATTTTGCGGCTCGGCCTGGCGGCACTGATGCGCCCCTTACCCGTTGGACAGGGCGTGTTCTGGATACTCGACTTTTCGATTCAGATCGGGACTCGCAAGTGTCTGGTCATCGTAGCGATCCAATCTCAGCATCTGCCGCCCGCCGGTGAATGCCTGGAACAGCGGCATCTGCAATTGGTTGATCTGTGCGTCCTGGAGTCAGCGAAAAAGGAAGACGTACACCAGCGTCTGGAACAGGTAGCCCAGCGGGGCGAAGCCCCGCGGGCAATCATCGAAGATCATGGTGCCGATGTGGCTGGAGGGGTGGCGCTGTTTCAGAAAAATCACCCGGAAACGCTCGAAATCTACGACATTAAGCACAAAGCCGCTTGCCTTCTCAAGCACCTGTTGACCGCCGATCCGCGATGGACAGAATTTCAGAATCACCTCGGTCAGGCAAAGTTTGCAGCGCAGCAGACGCGGTTGGCACATGTGGCCCCCCCGAGCCAGCGATCCAAAGCCCGCTTCATGAACCTGCCGAGGCTGGTCACCTGAGGAGAGAAGCTGCTGGCCTGGATCGATAGTTCTCTCCAACCAAAACGCCCAATGCAGTTGTCGCGGATCCGCCATCTGGAACGCACCCAAGCCAACAGTGGCTTTACGGGTCTGGTGCTGGGTATCGGCGGGATGCTTGCCCCCCTGATCGACGCCTCGATCTTGGATGCGCTGCGTACCGCTCCGGTCGCCGCGGCCACAGAATGGATTCGCAATGCCTTGGGCGACATGGTCCAAACCCTACGGCGTTAGTTCTACACCAATGCAACCCAAGCGCAACAGAAACCGGATACGGAACGTTTCTATTGACATTGAGATTTTCATCAGCCCAGCGGCGATGCTCCCGCCGAGCCACGTATATGCGTTCGAGGATCTCCAACCACTCCGTTGGGAGCTCGTAAACCGATTCCGTTGGAAGTGAAAAGATCGTCGAAGTCGCTCATCGCCGCTGCTCCAGTTGCCAGGCACGCACTTCGTCCGCCAGGGTCTTGCCATAGGTGAGTTCGATGAATTTCAGCCGAACATCGTCTTCAGAGAATTCCGGGTGACGCCTGCGAATGGCAGCGAACGCCATACGCCGAATTTGCCCCGACCAGGCACAGGCCCGTCGCAGTCGCTCCTGGGGAGTCATCCGACGCACGCACTCCAACTGGATCGCGAGAGCGTCGCTGGACGTGTCGGATACGACAGGGGGCATGGTCATCGACGGTGCTCAATGCGATCGGAGCTTTCGGCATCTCCCTGTGCGACAACGCCATCTACGCGAAAGGCCCGGAACCCGAAATTCGGGCTCCGGGCGTTGACTGACGGGTCTGTGCGATCGCAAGAAAACAATAGCTCCCCGACTAGGACTCGAACCTAGAACCTAGCGGTTAACAGCCGCTCGCTCTACCATTGAGCTATCGGGGAGTGGTTGGGGGGATTTTAGGGGGAAAGCGGTTTGGATGCAACGGAGTTTTTGGACTGAGGATGCTTGGATTGGGAGGCGAGCGGCGGGTTGGGGCGGAGCGAGATTTACCTCGGCTAAAGAGGTTTGACGCGGTTTCCGGGGCAGGCAGGGGGGGCGTGACGGAGGCTTATCCGGGATCCATGCGGCTGAAGCTGGCTGGGATTTGAGCGATGCCCGAAGCGGGATTGATTTTCATGCTCGCTGCGCAGACCGTCTGCTGCGGTTGAATACTGGGAGCAGGGGGGACTGGCAGATTCAGAATTCGGCGGCGAGGGGGCCATTTACGGCCGGGAAATGGCGCCGCGGGGACTGGCAGATTGGGAAATCTGCCCCACGGTGGGGGGGGACTATTCGGTTGCCGATTCTTCGGTGCGGTGCTTTTGCATGACCACGCGATTGCCTGAGGCGTTGTACTCGATCGAGGTCATGAAGCTCCGCATGAGCATGATGCCGCGGCCGCAGGGGCGTTCCAGGTTTTCGTCGGCGGTGGGGTCGGGGACTTCTTCCGGATGAAACCCCTCCCCCTGGTCCTCGATTTCGATTCGCACGCTACGATAACCGATGTTGCAGGCGATGCGGACCGATTTGCTGGGGTCCATCCGGTTGCCGTGCTTGATGGCGTTGACCAGCGCTTCTTCAATCGCCAGGCGGATGCCGAAGACGTCCCGGTCGGCGTATTGCAGTTCCTCCAGAAACGCGATAATCCGATCCTGCACCGACTGTCCCGCGGACGTGTCGCTGGGGATGACGACTTCGAACTGTTCAACGCGTTCGTGCAACGTGGACATAACTCGGCAGGTTCGAGTCTTCCCGGAATCGGCAGAGACCACTGAGCGGGGGTGCGATCAAAACCCGTCGAGCGCCTTCTCGCGATCGTCGCGGATGGTGAACAACTTGTCCAAACGTGTGATCTTGAAGACCTCAAGGATGTCCGCGCGAATCGAACAGAGCCGCAGCTTCCCGCCCGAGGCTTTGACCTTTTTGTCCATCGTGATCAGCTTGCCCAGCGCCGCACTCGACAGGTATTCAACGTTCGTGAAGTCGAGAACGATTTTCTTGCGATGATCCTCGTCCACCAGACTGAACAGTTGGTTGCCGATGATCTGAATATT
>JBJXGA010000360.1:0-10958 GCA_046152955.1 Planctomycetales bacterium
GATCGGAAAAGACGCAGCGGATGGGGGAAGACTGGGCCGAGTTTCTGGGCCCGCGCGGCACCGGCATTTCCGGGGAGACGGGGATGCTCGACAAGTGGCCCAAAGAGGGACCGCCGGTCTTGTGGAAGAAGGTGATCGGCGAAGGGTATGCCGCTCCGTCGGTCCGCGGCAATCGACTCGTCCTGTTTCATCGGCCGCTTACCAAGCGCGGGCTGTCCGGTCCGGAAGAAGTGGTCGAGTGCCTGGAAGCCGATACGGGGAAGCCGGTCTGGCGGTACGCTTATGACACCGATTTTCAGGATCCCTACGGCTACAACGGCGGTCCACGGTGTACGCCGCTGTTGACGGCCGACCGGTGTTACACGTTCGGCGCCGAGGGGATGCTCACCTGCCTGGACTTGGAGAAGGGAGAAAAGGTGTGGCAGCGGAACACGGCCCGCGAGTTCCGGAGTCCCGCGGCGTTTTTCGGCGTGGGTTCCACCCCCATACTGGTTGACGATCTGTTGATCGTCATGGTGGGTGGACACCCGCGATCGGGGATGGTGGCCTTCGATGCGGCAACCGGCAAGACCAAATGGGAAGGGGTCGGCCCGGAGAGCTTTCCCAATGCCCCCATGCGGATCGAGCCCGATCGCCCCCCCGTCAAACTGGCCAGCTATGCGACCCCCCTGCCGACGAACATCCATGGCCGCAACCTGGTGCTGTGCCTGATGCGCCCGGGGCTGGTGGCGGTCGATCCACAGACGGGAAGCGTGCAATTCAGTTACTGGTTCCGTTCGCCAGGGCGCGACTCGGTCAACGCGGCGCGGCCGCTCGTCATCGGCGACCAGGTGTTTCTCTCGGCGGCGTACGAGACGGGAGCGGCGCTGCTCAAAGTGCATCCGGAGGGGAAACAGGTTGAAGAGGTCTGGAGAGACGTCGATGCCATGCAGAATCACTGGACGACAAGCATTCACCACAATGGTTACATTTACGGATTCAGCGGGCGGCATCAGCCCGGATCGACGTTTCGCTGCATCGAATTGGCAACCGGCAAAGTCATGTGGCAGACCAAAGACGACAACGAGTTTGACGAACCGGATCCCAAAGCGGGGCTGGGGAAAACGCCCCCCAAATATTACGGGCGCGGTTCGGCAGTCCTGTGCGAGGGGCAATTCATCGTCCAGGGGGAAACCGGATTACTGGCGCTGGTGGAATTGAACCCCAAGGAATTTCGCGAGATCTCGCGGGTCCAGTTTCCCGAGTTGGGATATCCCTGCTGGACGGCGCCGGTCCTCTCCCGGCAGCGTTTGTACCTGAGCGGCGCGCGGGAATTACGAGGGGGCGGGCGATACGGACACGAATATCACCTGCTGTGCCTCGACCTGGCCCGGTAACGCGGCAGGTCATCCCAACACTGTCAACCAAACAGCCGATCCACCGGTTGCCCCCCATCGACGATTTTCAGCGGACGCCCCTGGGGACTCAGGTTCTCATGCGTCGGGTTGACCTTGAGCGATTTGCAAATCGAGCTGAAAAGATCCTGGACAGTGACCGGGTGTTCCTGGATGCTCGTGCCATCTTTTGACGTGGCGCCGATCACCTGTCCTCCGCGAATCCCCCCTCCCGCCAGGGCCACATTGAACGCCCGCGGGAAGTGATCGCGCCCCGTGCGGGGATTGATCCGTGGCGTGCGACCAAATTCACCCATCCACACGACCAGTGTCCGCTCCAGCAGTCCCCGTTGCTTGAGATCGCCAATCAGCGCGGCCATCGCGGGATCGACCTCTCCCGCCAGCCGCGTCGTTTCGGCAAAGTTGTCCTGGTGGGTATCCCAGCGACCGTTATGGCGGACTTCGACGAACGTCACCCCGGCTTCCACCAGTCGCCGCGCCAACAGGCAGCCGCGTCCGAACTGCGACTGGGTGTACCGCTCACGCGTCTCGGGGGTCTCCTCAGAGAAATCGAACGCCTTGAGATCGGAACTCTGGACGAGCTTTTTCGTCTTTTCGTACAGCCGCTGATGTTCCGCGACCTGGGTCGCGGCGCCGCGCGTGGCGAAGTCATCTTCCAGGCGGCCAAGCAGTCCCAAGCGCCGGTCGAGTCGCGGCGTGTCCGTGGGAATCGCCACATTGCGGGGGAGTTCCCCCGGATCCTGAACCACAAAGGGGTCGTAATCGACTCCCAAAAATCCGGAGCCGACTGTCGGGCCGATCGAGACAACGGCGGGGAGTTCGTGTTCCGTTCCCGCCAATTCCTTCGCCACGGCGCATCCAAAACTGGGATGCCGAATCGTCCCGGTCGGCACATAGCCGGTGTGCATCTGGTACGAAGCCCGCTGATGCTCTCCTTCTTTGTTGGTCATCGACCGAATCAGCGCCACGTCTCCCATGACCTTTGCCGTCTGTTCCCAACCCTTGGCGATCCGGATTCCCGGAACGGCAGTCTCGATCGCCTCGGTCGGTCCGCCGTTGTCGGTCCCTGGTTTGGGATCGAACGTCTCGAACTGGCTGGGGCCTCCCGGCATCCAGAGCAGGATCAACGACATCCCCTGGCGGCGCAGCTCTCCCGCCTCGACGCTCATCAGATCGCGAAAATCGAGCGTCCCGGCGGCAATCGCCCCGGCGGAGACAGTGTGCAGAAAGCTTCGCCGCGAAAGGCCGCGACGCCCCATCCCCACGGACTGGTGCAGAAATCGGCTCATCATAAGTCACCGCTTGGTTTGAAACTCGGTGGAATTCAACAGGCTCCACAAAATGTCCTCGAACGCTTCCCGACGCTGTGGAACCGTCTGGAGGTAACCGCGACAAATCTCCAACTCCCGCGCCGTGGGCTGCCGCGCGTGGACGAGCAAATACAGCTCCTGCAGGGCATCCTGATTGTCCGGGAACTTGTCGAGAATCTCCGCCAATTGTGTCCCACCGGCCCCCCGGATCAGATTGTTGATCAGGGGCGAGTTCATCAGCAGGAGCGCCTGCGGGAGCGTGCCGGTGATCTCATCGGGTGGAGTCGAAGGATCGAATCCGAACACCTGGTTGAACGTGCCGCGCGGTGAATTGTCCCCCGGACGGGGTGCGCCGGGAGTTCGCTGACGCGGCCCTCTCCCTCCCAGTTCATCCACACCCAGAACGCGGGTCAGCGCGTCATACAATTGATCGGCCCGAAGTCGTACCGGGGCGGCGGAGGCAAACGGAGGGACAGCGTGCTGCGGGTCGCGCGTTTGCAATTGCCGCTGATAGGCCTGGGTATTGGCGATCGCGCGAAACAGCCAGTGCAGGTCGTACCCGCTGGCAATTAGCCCCTGGCTCAATTCTTCCAGCGCCTGCGGATGGCTGGGAGTGCGGTCTGGACCGATGTCGTCGATCGGCATGTAAAAGCCCTCGCCGACCAGTTGTCCCCACAGACGATTGACCAGCGCTTTGGCGAACCACGGGTTGTCAGGGGAGGTGAAATAGCCGGCGATCGCCTGGCGACGCTCCGCATCGCTCAGCCCGGCCCCCGGCTTCAGCCCTCCCAGGAAAAACTCCGGATCGAATTTTGTGCCGCGCGATTGCGGGTCGTTCAGATCGGGCATGTAATACTCGTCGGACCCGCGGCGACCGTTCATCGGGGGAGGGGGCATGTTTCGCAACTCGGCGACGGAGAGCTGCCCATCCTTATTGGAGTCCCCCTGATCGAACAGCAACTGGAACCGCTTGCGATCGCCGGGGGCTTCGTCGCGCTGCAACGCGCCGTCCCGATTCTTGTCGAGTCGGCGAATGAAGCGTTCGGGGTTTTCCTTGAGATTCTCGAGGAACGCCTGTGGCCCTCCCCGCCCATTGCCGCTGAGCGACACGAGTTCAAATGAGCGCATCATGCTGTCCCGCTTGGGACGCAGTTCCATCCGCGGGAAGAACGCCGCCAGTCCATGAAACTGGTCGCGCTTCCAACTGTCGGTGGGATGATCGTGGCAATTCGCACACTGAATTTGAATCCCCAGGAAAATCCGGGACGTTTCGGCAGCGACTTCATCCGGCTCGGCGCGCTGCGCGAAAATCAGCGCCGTCCGTCCATCTTCGGTGACGTCCCCGGTCGCCGTCAGGAGCGACGTGACGATCTCGTGCCAGGAAGTATTCGCCTGCAACTGCCCGGTCATCCAGGTTTCAAACGGCTTCAGCGCCAGCCGCACCCGTGTCTCGGTCGCCCGCGAAAAGATCACGTCGCGCCAATACCTTCCCCAGTTCGTGGCATAGTCGGGGGACTGCAACAGACGATCGATGACTTTTTGCCGTTTGTCCGGATCGGGATCCAGTCCGAACAGCGTCACCTCTTGAGGGGAGGGGGAAATCCCGGCCAGGTCGAGCGAAACCCGCCGCAGAAAATCGGCGTCGCTGCACCGGGGCGCCGCCGACGCGTCGCTCCGTGCCAGTTCCGCCTGAATGATGGCATCCACACGGGCGGCGACGGCCAGGGGGCTTTCTCCAGATCGAGCGCTTTCAGGCCTGGTGGCCGAGCTGGGCGTCTGGGACGATTGAGCCTGCGCAGTGTGGGTTTGGGAACGCGGTTTCGGTTTCTCGGCGGAATCGCTGACCTTGGAGGCCAGCGCAGCGTTCTGCTTCTTCCGAGGCTTTCCCTTCTTGCCTTTCCGCTTTTTGGCCTGCGTCGGCTGGTTCGCCGCGTCGTCCGAAGCGGTGCTTCCGCCGGGCCGATCACCCCCCTTGTCCGCCCCCCACGACCATCCCAGGCCCAGAATGGCGATTCCAAATACGACAACAACGGCCCCGGAAATGCGACGAGAGGACATGGAACCCTCACTGACCGGATACAGACGGACGCCTCAACGAACCCCGCGCTGCAAAATAGACTCTTGCGAGAGTCGTTACAATATTGAACCCGAATGAGGGGCGAAAAGTGTCGGCAGCTTTTCAGCGACCCCTGACTGACGAGTCGCAACGAGGGATGCGATATTGTACATTCGTATATATCATGTCGGCAAGCCGACAGCCATGCGAATGCGGGTTTGATTCAGCATCGGCAAGAGCCTCCGTCATCTGCTCTGTCATCTGGTTCTTCATCTGGTTCTTCATCTGGTTCGTCACCCTCAAACCATGTGGCATTGCTTTGCGCATCCCCTTTTCCCATTTGGCATTTCGTCAAGTTGCCCGCCAGGATTACGGCTGCTCTACCATCGCAATCGCTATGGCCCACAAGAGCCAACCAACGCGCCCCATACAAACCCCCAAACCCCAAGGCGAGCGGGGGACGTAAGTCCCCTGTTTCTCTACACACGCAAGTCCCCTGTTTTTCTGCGCAAACAAGTCCCAAAGTTTCTGCACACGTAAGTCCCCTGCGTCTCATTCCACGCAAATCCCCACTGTCTTTTCAAACGCAAGTTCCCAAAGTTTCTGCGCACGCAAATCCCTGCGTCTCATCCCAGTCAGTTGTTCGACAACGCCGTCCGGCTTCCCCATGCTGGCGATCGCCATCGGGAAAAGGCCCCACTGCCGCCCTGGCATGCGAAATCGACAGGTCAAACCAACTCGGAATTTGGTCGGCCTCCTTCGCTGACAATCAGCCGCCGTCCCGGCCAATCGAATGCGGGCGACCCAGAGAATCGGACCACTGGGCCCGCAGGCCGACACTCCAAATGGCTAAAGACCGTCGCCGCCAGATCGACAGGGATGCTCCTTAGGTCGTTGAGGTCGCCGCCAAACTCTTCGGTGCTGGCGATCACCCGCGGATGTGCTCCGCATTTCGCCTCGGGAAGCCAATCAGGAGACACAACGACCCATTCGATGTTGGATGCCATCTCTTAATCGCGAGCTGGTCCCATCCTGCTTTGCGACTGTGCCTCTCAGGAGCGAAACCGCCGGCCGCGGAGTTGGTTGACGGCGACCGCCAGGATCACCACCACTCCTACGATGATCCCTTCGTACAGCGTCGATTCGATTTTGATGATGTGCGGGATGCCGTTGACGACCAGCGTTAGAAACAGCGCACCCAGGATGGTGCCGCTCAGAGTGCCGACTCCGCCGCGCAGGCTGGCCCCTCCCACAACGGCGGCGGCGATGGCGTTCAGCTCGTAGCCCATCCCCATGTTGGTGGAGTTTCCTTGCCCCTCGCGAGCGGCGTAGAGGATTCCCGCCAGCCCTGAACAGAGCGCCCCAATCCCGTAGGCCAGGTATTTGAGCCGCTTCGTCCGGATGCCGCTGAGCCGCGCCGCTTCTTCATTTCCCCCCAGGGCGTACAGGTGCCGTCCCGCCACGGTCCAGCGCATCAGGACCGTGGCGGCGATCGCTACGGCAAGGAATACGCAGATCGGAATCCACCGCACTTTGAGATCCTCACCCAGCCCCGGCACACTCCAAGACCAGGTGGAATTGAACAGCGCCCGAAAGTCCGGGGCCGAAACGGCGACTTTGTCGCTCCGATACAGCGCCTGCGCAATCACCCGCCCCAGACTCCGCAGGCCAATCAGCGTCCCCAGCGTGGCGATGAACGGGGGAAGGTCCAACAACGTGATCAGCGCGGCATGAAACATCCCCACCAGAAGTGCCGCCGCTAACGTGAAGCAGGTCGCCGCCAGGAGCACCCCCGGTCCGACCCCTTCTTTGCCCATGACCGTCCCCGGCGCCACCTGCTTGAGGACAATCGTAAAGATGATGCTGCTGAAGGCAATCACCGAACCGACCGAAAGGTCAATCCCACCGCTGACGATCACGATCGTCGTACCGATCGCGAAAATCCCCAGCATGGCGGTTTCGGTCGAGAGGAGTTGCAGACTCTGCGCGGAGGCAAAGTTTCGCTGTTTGTCGAAGTAACAGACGCCGAAAAAGACGATCAGATTGGCCAGAAAAAGCCACACCTCCGGTCGTGTATGCCACTGCCAGGAAGGCGAACCGATCGGTCGTAAGCTGTCGCCGCGCGACTCACGAATTCCGCCCAGAAATGCCTCGATCTGATCAGACGCGCGACCAGGGGATGGATGATCGGCCGATCGCGCCGGAACTCCGGCCGGCCCCCCATCCACCTCCGGCTTCCGGGCGGTCCCCTCGGGGGTGCGATCGGTCACGACCCCTCCAGGTCATACTTCTTCAGCCAAGCCTGAAAGTCGTCCAGGGTCATCCGGTATTTGCTCTTCAGCGGCGATGCGGCATTGGGAACCACCACTTTCAGCCCCGTGTCGATCACATCCCCGCCATGCAGCAGTTCATCGACTCCGGCATCGTCCCCCTGGATCATCCGATACAGCAGCGTGGCGCCGGTATATCCCATGTCATAGGGATTCTGCACGACCATGGCGTCAATCATTCCCTGTCCCATCGCCACGATGGCGTTCGGTTCGGCGTCGAAGGCGACAATCGTGAAGTCCTTGCGGCGGCCATTGGCGGAGATGACATCGGTGATCGCCGGGGCGTTGTACGACCAGATCCCCGCCAGAATATTCACCTCGGGATGTGCCAGGATCGCCGAGGTCACGTTGTTGCGCGCCTTCGACTCATCGATTGAATCTTCCATCGAATCGATCAGGAAGTTATCTGCTCCCAGCCCTTCTTTGAATCCCTGGATGCGCTCCTGCGCATTCTGTGCTCCCAGCACCCCCACGAAGGCGATCGCCTTCCCCCCATCGGGACGCAACTGTGCCGCCATCCGTCCCAGCTCGCGTCCCCCTTCAAGATTATTAGTTCCGACGAACGCTTCGCGCCCTTCGGATGGTCCATCGGAATCGACCGTGATCACCCGGACTCCCTTGGCGCGGAGCGCCTGCATCTGTTCCAGGATTCCAGTCGCCTTGCCGTCCAAAACCGAAACGCCAACTCCTTTGACGTCGCTTTGTGTCGCAAGCTGCTCGAGCCGTCGAATCTGTCCCCCTTCGGATCCGTCATTGCGAACCAGCTCGACGCGCACTCCCAATTCTTTTCCGGCATCCTGCAAACCGCGGTCAGCCGCGTCCCAAAAGGGAGAGCTGCCATTGGTGATGATGACAATCTTGAAATCCGCGGCGGCTCCTCCGGCCCCCTCCCCCGATCGCGAATCGCCGCTTCCCCCGGCGCCAGTTCCCTTTCCCCCTCCCGAACTCGAGCCCGAATTGCTGCCACAACCGGCCAGAAAGAGCGCTACAGAAAGAGACAGCAACCAACAGGGAAACGACACGCGGCGCATGGAGTCGGCTCTCGGAAACGCGAGTGAAACAAGTGGACTGGGAGAGCCGACGAGCATACCGGGAGGGTGTTGGCAGCGTCAAATGAGCCGGGTGGTGGGGGGCGGGTGGCGGGTGTCGCGGGGTGGGGCGTGGGTGGCGAAGCTTCTGGCTACGGTCACGGCGCTGAATGTCAAATTTCAGATCTCAGATCTCAAGACTCAAGACTCAGGACCGCCGCCGATCCATGACTGGAATTCCTCATCAACCTGTTCCAGCGATGTGGCGCCGAGGAGTTCGCAGAGGGTGGCGACTCCGGTGCGATCTGTGGCTGCCGCTGCGCGGAGTTTGCGGTAGTAGTGGCTCAAGACTCCCCGCTCCTGCAAATACAGGCAGACGGAACGGACCACGGCGTAATTGAGCCGTTCGGAGTCTCCCCGGATCGAGCGGGATTGAAGTACGTCGGCCAGAGAGGGGATCTCTCCGCTGCGGAGCGCGTCGCGGAGGAGTTGGCAGCGCCAGTTGGAGGTTCCCTCCAGCGTCAGGCGGTCTGCGGAAAACTGCGATTCCTCGTGCAGTGCCGCCAGTCCTTCGTCGAACCACTCGGGCATGCCGGGAAAATCGAACACCGCCAGAACATGCGCCAACTCGTGCGCCAGCGTCCCCGTCCCCGTTTCCAGATTGACGACGATCCGCATCGCGCCGCGCTGCGTGTACCCGGCATAGGCCGAGGTCTCGTATCCATCCAATGTCCGGGCGACCTCCCGAAACGTGGCTTCATTGGAGAGGGCGATGATGCTCACCGTTCGATTCGGGCGCTGGTCAAAGTAAGCGCGCCACAGCGCTTCGGTCACCGGCTGCACATGGTCGCGATAGAGCCGGTCGAGTTCCGCTTCGCTCAGGTCTCCCGCTAGAACAAACGGCGGTCGGACGATCGTCTCGAACGCCGAGGGCAATTTCCCTCGCAGGGCGGCCGCCGCCGAGAGTGTCTCGCGCGTCGTCCCAGGCGACGGCTCGCGATCCTCCGGGTCTCGCGTCGGGCTTGTCGGCCCCTGCACGCCGGCCGCCACGCTGGTTCGCTCTCCCCACGGTTGCGACAGCGTGTACGCCCCCCCGATCAACAGCGGGGGGCCCAGGGACAACACCAGCAGGCGCTTTCGGGTCACGGCGATCTCGCGGCAGCCAGTTGAGAGAGAAAACCATCATGGCGACGAATTGCCGCCTCGTTCCAGTCTAGGTCTCCCTCCGGCACGAGCCGAGCGGAACATGACCGGAATTCGCCTGGCCGTGACGATTCCTGCGATCTCGCGTCCCCTCAGCGGAACAACCGGCGCAAGCCCCCCAGTCGGTCCCCCTTTTCCTGTTGATACATGTGCCACGCCAGGCACCCTCGCGCCGGGTACGGGAAGGCGACTGGATCGTCACCTCCGTGTGATTGACGACTTGCCTCTCGATCGGCTCAAATGCCTACACCTCCGCGACGCGCTCCAGACGCCGGCCAGGCGATACCGCGCCACCGGCGCCGCCGCATCGAGGGCTGTCGGTAAACTCGGCACCTCCAGCAACCACCAGACCGCGATCTCTCAACTTTCCGGCCGCTCCTGCTGCGCGCCGCTTTGACGACCATTCGACGAACTCTTATGCGCAACGGCTTGCACTGCCTGATGTACACCGTGATGGGGGCTCACCCGGACCTCCAGGGAGGGACCGAAGGAACGCGGTTTTCCGTTTGGGCCCCCAACGCGCGCGAGGTCAGCCTTGTGTGCGACGCCAACCACTGGCAACACGGCCGGCATCCGCTGCAGCCGGGCGAGAGTGGCGTCTGGACCGGGTTCGTGCCGGGACTGCGGCAGGGGGCCGCGTACAAGTACTCGATTCGCGATGGCCAGGGCCACCTGCAGCAAAAGGCCGACCCCTTCGCGTTCGCCGCTGAACTGCGCCCCAAGTCCGCCTCGATCGTCTACAACCTGGGGAACTATCGCTGGCACGATCAGTCGTGGCTCCGGCGGCGGGAAATGACCAACTGGCTGGAGCAGCCGATCGCCACCTACGAGGTCCACCTAGGATCGTGGCGGAAGCCGGCCGACGGGCGGTTGTATTTCAATTACCGCGAGTTGGCGCACATGCTGGTGGAGTACGTCCGCCCCCTGGGTTACACGCACATCCAGTTGCTGCCGATCACCGAGCACCCGTTCGACGGATCGTGGGGCTACCAGACCACCGGCTACTTTGCCCCCACCAGCCGCTTCGGCACGCCGCACGACTTCATGTACTTTGTCGACCATTGCCATCAGAACGGAATTGGGGTGCTGGTCGATTGGGTGCCGGCGCATTTCCCGACCGATGGCCACGGGCTGGCCCGCTTTGACGGCACCTGCTTGTACGAACACGCCGACCCCCGCCAGGGAGCGCATCCCGACTGGGGCACGCTGGTCTTCAACTATGGCCGGTCGGAGGTCCGTAATTTCCTCCTGTCGAGCGCGCGGTTTTGGATTGACGCCTACCACGTGGATGGACTGCGGGTCGACGCCGTGGCCTCGATGCTCTATCTCGATTACTCCCGCAAACCCGGAGAATGGATCCCCAATCGCTTCGGTGGGCGGGAGAATCTGGAGGCGGTGCAATTCCTCAAGGATTTGAACACCGTCGTCCACGGCGAGTTTCCGGGGGTGATGACGATCGCCGAAGAATCCACCGCGTGGGGAGGGGTGTCGCGTCCCGTCTACACCGGCGGATTGGGTTTTACGATGAAGTGGGACATGGGGTGGATGAACGACACACTGCACTACCTGCGGCATGACCCGATCCATCGGCGGTATCACCAGAACGAATTGTCGTTCCGGATGGTCTATGCCTTCAC
>JBJXGA010000361.1:0-12390 GCA_046152955.1 Planctomycetales bacterium
ACGTGCCGGAATTTCTGGGCGGGCATCTGCATATCCCCCAGCCGTTCGGCGACGCCTTTCCGATCACCAAATTTATGGTGCTCGAGGTGGTGGTGGTCGTGCTGTGCGTCCTGATTTTTCGGGGCCTTGCGCAGCGGGTGGCGACTGGTGAACCGGTCCGAGGCCGATTCTGGAATTTCTGGGAATCGATTCTGCTGTTTTTACGCGACCAACTTGTGCGGCCGCTGATCGGGGATGACCACGGGCATGGACATGACGTAGCGCATGACGATGGACATGCGGATGCCGGTCACGCGGTGCAAGGCCATGCAGTTGGGCATGCGCCTCATGCCTCACCGGCGGCGATTTCCGCGCGACACTCGGCCGATCGATTCCTCCCCTTCGTCTGGTCGATCTTTTTCTTCATTCTGTTCAATAATTTGCTGGGAATGATCCCCTTTTTGGGTTCAGCCACCGGCAGCATCTGGGTAACTGGCGTGCTGGCTGTCAGTACGCTGGCCTATGTCATCAGCACCGGCACCCAGGCGCTGGGCGTGGTCGGATTCTGGAAGGCGCTGGTTCCGCAGATGGAACTTCCCGGCCTCCTGAAGCCGTTGATCCTCCCGCTGATGTGGGTTATTGAATTCGTGGGCCTGTTGATCAAGCATGGCGTCCTGGCAGTGCGGTTGTTCGCCAACGTCATGGCGGGGCATACTGTGATTTCGGTCATCCTGGGCTTCATTGCCGTGGAAGGGGTTGCCGGGACGGGATTGTATTACCTGGTCGCGCCGGCCAGCGTGTTAGGGCAGGTCGGCATCGGTTTGTTGGAACTGTTCGTGGCGTTCCTGCAAGCATACGTCTTTGCGTTTCTCGCCACATTGTTCATTGGATCCGCGGTACATCCGCACTAGACCTCGAGGAGAAACTGTTGTGAGTCAAGCCATGCGCACATTGGGATTGGTGTTGGGAGTGTTTTTCACGCTGGCCGTTCCGGCGTTGGCCCAGGAGGGTTCGGGGGCGATGATCTCGTTTTCGTCTTCCTTTGGGGCGGGGCTGGTCATCATTGGGGCCGGTCTGGGGATCGCCAAGATTGGCGCCGCCGCCGTGGAGAGTATGGCCCGGCAGCCGGAAGCTTCGGGCGACATCCGTGGCGCGATGATTCTGGCGGCGGCCCTGATCGAAGGGGCGACATTCTTCGCGCTCATCGTGTGCATCCTCAATGCCGCGAAGTAG
Source organism: Planctomycetales bacterium (assembly GCA_046152955.1). GTDB lineage: Bacteria > Planctomycetota > Planctomycetia > Planctomycetales > Planctomycetaceae > SIAF01. The sequence goes on from JBJXGA010000361.1 coordinate 1,213, forward strand.
TCCGTGAATTGTAGAGGGTCTCGACGAGGAGGCTGTATGAGCGTCGGAAGATTCGGAAGCAGTCAGTGGGGCGCGGGACGGGTGGCGCTCGTCCTGGCGCTGTGGGGGTGTCTGGCACTGCCGGGACGATTTTGCCCGTCAGATTCGCTGGCGTGGGGCGCCCACGCGGAAGCGGATTCTGACGAGGGGGGTGCTCCAGAAGGCCCCATGACCGCCAAGAAGAATGACGTCGATTTGGCGCTCTGGTCGCTGATTACGTTCGTGGTCTTCGTGGTGGTTCTCAGGAAATTGGCCTGGGGACCAATGATTGACGGACTCGACAAGCGCGAATCGGGGGTGCTGCAAAACATCGCCGATGCCGAGACCGCCCGGGTCAAGGCCGAGAAGATGCTGGCAGCCCACGCGGAAAAACTCGACAAAGTCCAGGATGAAATTCGGGAGTTGCTGGCGGAGGCGCGACGCGACGCCGAGCACACCAAGACGGAAATCATTCAGGCGGCACAGAAGGAAGCCGAAGCGTCGCGACAGCGAGCGGTGCAGGAGATTCATCGGGCGCGCGATCAGGCGCTCGACGATTTGTTCGCCCACATGTCGCGTTGCGTGGAGGATGCCACCGAACAAGTGGTGGGACGCAGCTTGACCGGTCCGGATCACGAGCGGCTGATCACCGAAGCCTTGACGCATTTTGCGTCAAAGCGCCATTGATGGAAAAGTCCGAACAGGGTGGCCGCGCGGCTTGCCGCGTTGTCACCAGGGAGCCTACCGCCGGAAATTTCCGGCGCACCGGCTCCGCAACCCGTATTTCTCGACATTGACTCATGGCTGACACCACCGCTCTGAAAACTCGGATCGAAAGCGTGATGGACGACCCCAGCGCGGGGGCCATCGCGCGGGTGTACGCCACGGCGTTTCTCGACTCGCTCCCGGCGGCAGAGGCCGAGTTGGCGCTGGGAGAGTTGCGATCGTTCGTCGAAGAATTGCTGATGAACAACCCCGATTTCTCCCGGTTGATCACCTCAGCCATGATCGGTCGCAACGACAAGATCGCCTTGATCGAGCGGGTCGTGACCGGGCGGGGAAGCGATCTGTTCGCCAGCTTTCTGAAGGTTTTGGCGCGGCATGAGCGGCTCGATTTGTTGCCGTCCATTTTGCACCACTGCCAGGTGGCGTTCGAGTCGAGAACCGGAAAAAAGCGGGTTCAGGTCACCTCGGCGGTTCCGCTGTCGGCGGAACGGTTGGGTCAGATCGAACAGGAACTCGCCGGGGCCTTCGCCTTTCAGCCGCTGCTGGAACCGTCGGTCGACCCCTCGCTGCTGGGGGGGTTGAGAATTCGCATTGGAGACACCGTTTACGATAGTTCGTTGCGAGCCCGGTTGAAACAACTGCGGCATCGCGTGCGTGAGAGGAGCTTACATGAGATTCAAAGCGGACGAGATCGCTTCAGTCATTCGGAAAGAGATTGAAGACTTTCGCGGCCAGGTAGAGACCAGCGAAGTCGGGCGCGTGCTCGAGGTCGGAGACGGCATTGCGCGCGTCTACGGGCTGGCCGGCGCCATGGCGGGCGAAATGGTCGAATTCCCCAGCGGCGTTCGGGGTCAGGTGTTTAACCTGGAGGAGAACTCGGTGGGGGTGATCATCCTCGGCGACCACTTGAAGATCGCCGAAGGGGATGAGGTCCGCACCACCGGACAATTGCTCTCTGTTCCCGTCGGCGATGCGGTCATCGGCCGCGTGGTGGATCCGCTGGGGAACCCACTGGATGGCAAGGGGCCGGTCCTCTCCACGGAGACGCGCCCGCTCGAATCGATGGCCCCTGGCATCGCCGGACGGCAACCAGTCAAAGAGCCGCTGCAAACCGGCATCAAGGCGGTGGACGCCATGACCCCCATCGGTCGCGGTCAGCGCGAACTGATCATCGGCGACCGCAAGACGGGCAAAACGGCGATCTGCGTCGATACGATTATCAATCAGAAGGGGCAGGATGTCGTCTGCGTCTACGTGGCGTGCGGCCAGCGGTCGGCCTCTGTCGCGGGGGTGGTCGAGGCGCTGCGAGCCAACGGCGCTATGGACTACACCGTGGTGGTCAGCGCCCCTTCCAGCGAACCGGCCCCGTTGCAATACATCGCCCCCTACGCCGGCGCCGCGATCGCCGAGCACTTCATGTATCAGGGGAAACACACGCTGGTCGTGTACGACGATCTGTCGAAGCAGGCAATCGCGTATCGGCAATTGTCCCTCTTGATGCGGCGTCCTCCAGGACGCGAAGCATTTCCCGGCGACGTGTTCTATTGCCACAGCCGCCTGCTGGAGCGGTCGGCGAAACTCTCCAACGAACTGGGGGGAGGCTCGATGACGGCGCTACCGGTCATCGAAACGCTGCAGGGAGACGTGTCGGCGTACATTCCCACAAACGTGATCTCGATCACCGACGGCCAGATTTATCTGGAACCGGACCTGTTCTTCGCCGGGGTGCGCCCGGCCATCAACGTCGGGATCAGCGTTTCCCGCGTCGGTGGCAACGCCCAGACCAAGGCGATGAAGAACAAAAGGGTGGCCGGTGGCTTGAGACTCGACTTGGCCGCCTTCCGCGAACTGGAGGCGTTTGCCCAGCTCGGAACCGAGCTGGACAAAGAGACTCAGGGGCGACTGGACCGCGGCTATCGCATGGTGGAGTTGCTCAAGCAGCCACAATTCCAGCCGCTGCACTTCGCCGATCAAGTGATCAGCATTTTTGCCGGAACGCAGGGGTACTTTGACACGGTGCCGGTCAACCAGGTGGCGGTCGCCGAGAAGGAACTGCTGCGGTTCATGCGGGAGCAGAAGTCGGAAGTCCGTGATCAGATCATCAAGTCGCGGGAGTTGAGCGAGGGGACGGAACGCGATCTGCGGGCCGCTCTGGAAGAATTCAAAGTGCAGTTTGCCAGCGCTCACAAGTAACTGGTCCAGTTGGCGAGGGGGGTTCCGCGGCAGTGCCGGGGGACCAGAGCGATTCGATTCGTAAGCAGTTGAGAATTCCATTATGGCCAAAGCCCGTGCGGTTCTGAAACGCCTGAAGGCGGTGCGGAACATTCGCAAGATCACGCGGACGATGGAGTTGATTGCCACCGCGCGATTCAAGAAGGCGATGGACCGCGCGATGCAGGCCTCGGCCTACACCCGGAAGATCGCTGAACTGGCTGCGGATCTGGCCGCTTCGGCTGGCGATATGACGCATCCTCTGACGGAAGCGCGGCAAGAGCGAAAAAATGGCTTGCTGCTGGTGTTGACCTCCAACCGCGGACTGTGCGGCGGCTACAACGCGGGGGTGTTGAAGCTGGCCCAACAGCGAATTCGGGAGACGCGTGAGCAGGGAAAGACGCTTGCGCTGGAAGTCTCCGGAAAGCGCGGGCTGAATTTCATGCGGTTCCAGAAAGCAGTGGTCGACCAGGCCTTCCAGCAATTCGAAGACAAACCGCGGTTCGATGAAGTCGAGCCGATTGCCAACCGTTACATCCAACTGTACGTCGAGCGGAAAATCGACTGGGTGGACGTGGCCTATGTCAAATTCATCTCGGCGTCGCGGCAAACGGCGGTAGTCGAGACGCTGCTCCCCCTGACGGCGATCGCCGAGACGGGAACGGCGGGAAGCGGTCCGGCGGTGGAATACGAATTCCTCCCTTCGGCTCGCGACATTCTGGAAGAGATTTTGCCCGCGGCGTTTAAGGCGCGGCTGTTCAAGTGCTTCCTCGACGCGGCGGTGAGCGAGCAGATTTTCCGCCGCGTCGCCATGAAGGGGGCCACCGAGAACGCCGGGGAAATGATCGGCAACCTGTCGCGAGTTTACAACCGGGCACGGCAGTCGCAGATCACCAGCGAACTCAGCGAGATCATCGGCGGGGCCGAGGCGCTCAAGTAACCACGGTGTGGAAGGGAGCCTTGGCGAGCCTTCCGCTAATGACTTTTTTCGGACAACCAGTCTACAGACGATTGAGAGACTTCTATGGTCACGGCGACAACCAACGGTTCCCAGGCCAACACGATCGGGCGGATCACCCAGGTGATCGGTTCGACGTTTGACGCCGAGTTCCCCGAAGGGCATTTGCCTGAAATCTACAACGCCCTCACGATCAACGCCACGAACAAGGGGTTGACGCTCAAGCTCACCGGCGAGGTGCAGCAGCACCTGGGTGGGAACCGCGTCCGCTGCGTGGCGCTGGGAACCACCGACGGACTGGTCCGCGGGATGGAGGCGGTCGATACCGGCGCGCCGGTGTCGGTCCCGGTGGGCAAGGGAACTCTGGGACGAGTCTTCAACCTGCTGGGAGATCCGATCGATGGCCGCGGCGACGTGGCGTGCGACGAGCGCTGGCCGATTCACCGCCATGCTCCCGCTCTGGACAAGCTCAGCTCCAAAGTCGAAGTCTTCGCGACGGGAATCAAGGTCATCGATTTGCTGACCCCGTTCGTCCGCGGCGGAAAAGCGGGGCTGTTCGGCGGTGCCGGTCTGGGGAAGACGGTCATCCTGCAGGAGTTGATCGCCCGCATCGCCAGCGCCCACGGCGGATACTCGGTATTCGCGGGGGTCGGCGAACGGACGCGCGAAGGGAACGACCTGTGGCTTGAAATGCAGGAAACCAAGATCGGCAAGACTGACCGGGCCGTGCTGGAGCAAACCTGCATGGTGTTCGGCCAGATGAACGAACCCCCCGGCGCCCGTCTGCGGGTGGCCCTCTCGGCCCTGACGATGGCCGAATGGTTCCGCGACGCCACCGGCTCGGACACGCTCTTGTTCATCGACAACATCTTTCGGTTTTCGCAGGCGGGCAGCGAAGTCTCGGCCCTCCTGGGGCGTATGCCCAGTGCCGTTGGTTATCAACCGACGCTGGGAACCGAATTGGGTGAACTGCAAGAGCGGATCACCTCGACGACCAACGGCGCCATCACCAGCGTGCAGGCGGTGTACGTTCCTGCCGACGACCCAACCGATCCCGCCCCGGCGACCGCCTTTTCGCACTTGGACGCCTTCATTTATCTCGAACGCCGGATTTCGGAAAAGGGGATTTATCCCGCCATCGATCCGCTGGCGTCGTCAAGCCGAATTCTCGATCCGCAGTACGTGGGGGAGCGGCATTACAACGTCGCCCGCCGGGTACAGCAGACGCTGCAACGCTACCGGGAATTGCAGGACATCATTGCCATTCTGGGGGTCGATGAATTGAGCGAAGACGACAAACTGGTCGTGCATCGCGCCCGCCGCATCGAACGATTCCTGTCGCAACCGTTCCTGGTGGCCGAGGTCTTCACCGGCAAAGCGGGCAAGATCACCCCGCTCGACGAGTCGATCGAGAGTTTCGAAGAAATCTGCGATGGCAAATGGGACCACCTCCCCGAATCGGCGTTCATGTACGTCGGCGGAGTCAAAGAAGCCGCCGAACAAGCCAAACGCGACGCCGGCGGCTGAGACGCGGAGAAATCTGAAATTTGAGATTCGTAGCGCCTAAACCCTCACCCCTAGCGCCTCACCCCTAGCCCCTCCTCTCATGCCGCAGCCCCTGCAACTCGTTCTCGTCACTCCAGAGACGACGCTCCTCGACGAGCCGGTCGAGTCCTTGCAGTTTCCACTGTACGACGGCCAGATCGGCATCCTGCCGGGGCGCGCGCCGCTGGTGGGACGGTTGGGAGTCGGCGAGCTGTCGATTCGCACTTCGAGCACGACGCAGCGCTACTTCATCGACGGCGGGTTCGTGCAGGTCAAGGGGGGAGTCGTCTCCTTGCTGGTGGAAGCCGCTGTGGCGGTCTCGGCCCTCGATGCGGCCCAGGCCGAACAAGAACTCCAGTCCTCCCAGGCGCGGCCCAGTCACTCCGACAGCGCGATCGCCGAGCGGCTCGCCGATCAGCAGCGCGCGCGGCGGAAGCTGGCACTGGCCCGCAAGGGCTGAACGCCCAGTGGGGGTATCGGCCGACAGCGTTTCGCCGGTATCGCGCCACTCCCTGGATGGGGTACTGAAAAATGTTTCTTGACCAGAGACATTCGGCCTCCGTCGGCTCAGGTATTCTGTCGCACATTACAGACCCCATCCGGCTGGCCCGGATTGGTGAGCGAGATCGGCGCTGGCATAGCATCCTGAGGGTTGCTGCGCGGTCCACGATTGGCGATCTGCGGCAAATCCGCAAACGACGCCACCTACCCACCCCGGCGGTGGTCTGATTGTCCAATCCGTGCCAGGTGGATGGGGGCTCGCACGGGATTCATCCTGGGCAATGACTCTGCTCTGAACTGTATCTCATGCCAAGCCCGGTTGGTCATCACTCGTCCCGCTGCGTTCCAGATCGACGACAAACCAATTAAGGCGATTCCCAGGCAACAGCAGGAGGGCTCGCAAAATCATCCCACAACCGATCGGCCAGCTCCGGCGACAGCGGGCCATCGTGGACGACAAATCGGTAGCGCACCGTGTGCGGTTGACCCGGGCGAATCTCCCAATCTCCCAGAAAGGACGGCGTGGCGACCAGGTAGGGCATCGTGGGATGCAGACGCATGGGTTCCGGGTGCCGGAAATTCCCTGGGTGCGACAGCATGGCGATTCCCGCCACTCCGTCGGCTGCCGGCCCGGAGAGGTCCACCCAGCGGGGCCGCGTGTGATTTCCCTCCACACGCCCTTTTCCCTCGGAGGTGACGAAGCGAGCCAGATCTCCTGACCACGCGCGGGCACCGCGCAGCGCCGCTCCTCCATAGTGGTGCTCGGGAAGTTTGAGCGGGGCTGCGGTCGCCGCGGCCTGATCCGACTGGATGTCAATCAGCCAATACCCCGCGTTTCGACCGCCGACGTTCCAGACCCGCACGGCGATTGCTTCACGCAGCGCCACTTTTTCCTGCAGCCCAGTCAGATCGACATGTTCCTGTTCGGCGCTGAAGCCGGCGAAAACCGGGCCAGCAGAAAGTCCAGCCAAACGCCCGAACCGAACCCTCCCGGTTCCCCCCGGCAAGTTCCAGAAGTCCGGCGTGCGTCCCTCGAATTCGGTTTTGGTGTATGCCAAAAACAGCCCGCTCTGGTGCGGGTGATCGGGCGGGAATTCGTCGGTGACGATTTGCCCGGAGGGGGTCAACACTGGATGCAAGTAGGCGCTCCGTCCATTTTTGGCGTCAATCCCCTCGGGTGGAAGCCGGTGCTGGCAATGATACACCAGAAGCGGCACTCCGTCGGCGGCAATACGAACCGCCACTTCGTCGGCGCCGACCGATAGCCGCGCCGGGCCTCGTGGTCCCGCATCAGGCACAACTCCGGCACGCAACTCAAACCGCCTGGTCTCTCCCGGCCTGGTTTCTCCCGAGAGCACCCACGCCAGCCATCGCGGATTCTGGCCGTCACGCTGCACGGAAACGGCGACATCCGTTCGCGACGTCGTCTCGACGAGATAGATTGCCGCCGGCAGGATCGTTTCGGCAGGAACCTCGACCGTGAGAGTCGCATCGATCCGCAACCGATCTCCGGCAGCGACGCTGCATTTCAAAATGGCTTCGCCAGCGATCGCAGTGGGGGGCACGGCCAGGATCGCCGCCAGGATGGATCCGGCGGCAATCAGAATCAGTTGGACGGGTCTTCGTGGCATGGTCATCCTGGCAACAGGGGACGGTATGAATTCGACTGGCGGAATGTCGGACATCGACTTCCAGAGAGGATTCGGTGCCTTGGCATCATCGCAAGTCGAGCGGGTAATTCTCTCCGAATCGTTGCGTGACCTCAACCAAACGAGGCGACACCAAACGCGGCGATCGACAAGTCGGCCCCGAGCGCCAGCCCACCGCACACACCGGCCAGCACAGGTCGCGACCCCAGCGGGGTCAGAGCAATTGGCCGGGGGTTGAGCGCAGCGATACCCCCAGAACGGTTCCCGAGCATTCCCTGACCCCGGAGGGGTCGCAGTCGCACGCCGACGAGTTGCCCCCGAATTGGTCCTGAAGAAGTCGAAATCAACTCGCTCTGCCTGGCCCTGCCAAGCATCGCAGTCCTCGGGAGATCGTCCCGAACAAAACCGAGCATTGCGGCAGGTTCGCCATGTGTGCAAGGCGTGCTCCCACCGAGGCGCTCTCGGTTGGATAACCATTGCATAGTTTGCGACAGATAGTGATTGCCGGGCATCGCTCCGCTGAGGCAAACACGTCGGTGGCGGCAACTTGCGGCACAAGAGGGCTGTTCATCCCCGCAGCGCCGAGGTAAATTAAAAGACATTGCGGCTGACTCTATTTGCCGAGGAATTTCCTGGAGGGAGAGTTGTGATGTCTGCACCGCGACTGCGTTGTTCGTCTTGGATCGTCTGGGGGATGGGCGCCTGGATCGCTACGGTGACGTGTGCCGAATTGGGGACCCGCGGCAACCAGTCTGCACAGGCTCAGGAGGGGACGCAGGCGAAGGACGAAGCGAAACGCCTGACCGCGGCGCGACAGGAAGCGCTGGAGTTTCTCCGGACCACGCAGTCGGACGACGGCTCCTGGACCTCCCCCACAGCGCCGGGGATCAGCGGGTTGGTGCTGGCGGCGGCGATTCGGGGTGGAGCCAAGCTCGATGACCCGATGGTCGTAAAGGGGCTGGCACATCTGTCGAGCTTTGTCCGTGATGACGGAGGAATCTACGACCTGAAAAGCGATCATCGCAATTACGAAACGAGCATTTGCCTGTTGGCCTTTCATGCGGCCAATCAGAACGGGCGGTTCGACGCGCTGATTGGCAAGGCCCGCGACTTTCTGAAGCAACTCCAATGGGATGACAGCGAAGGGGCCGGTCCGGACGATCCCCGCTACGGGGGCGCCGGCTATGGCAAGTCGCAGCGGCCCGATCTGTCGAATACCGCCTTTCTCCTGGAAGCGCTCAAGGCCTCCGGCGTTGATGCCAACGATCCGGCGATGAAGAAGGCGCTCGTTTTCATTTCCCGCTGTCAAAACCTGGAGTCGGAACACAACACGACTCCGTTTGCCTCCAAGGTGAACGATGGCGGGTTTTACTACACGCCTGCCGCGGGAGGGAATTCACAGGCGGGGCCGACCGACAACGGCGGGCTGCGGTCGTATTCGAGCATGACCTACGCCGGGCTCAAGAGCATGATCTACGCTGGCCTGAAGCCGGACGATCCGCGCGTGGCGGCGGCGTTCAAGTGGATTCAGAAGCACTACACCGTCGAAGAAAACCCCGGTATGGGGCAGCAGGGGCTGTTCTACTATTTCCACACTTTCGCCAAGGCGCTGCAAACGATGCAGGTCAAGACCGTCACCGACGCGAACGGCCGGATGCACGACTGGCGGCAGGAACTGCGTCAGCACGTTCTGTCGTTGCAGCAGAAAAACGGCAGTTGGGTCAATCCGGAAAAGCGCTGGATGGAAGGGGATCCCAACTTGGCGACCGCCTACGCCCTGCTGACATTGGCCTATTGCGACTGAATGACTGTTTCCGCTTCAGTCGTGGCCCGAAACGTCTGCTTGCGATGTTCAGGTACTTCCTTGTGGGGGCGGTCTCAGGCCGCGCTGCGCCTGCCTGTTCAGTTTTTGGTTGCGGTCAATACCCGGTCCGGCAACTGCGTGACTGCCCCGACGGTATCTGCCGTCGAAAGAAATTTTGAATAATCAAAAATAAAGATTGCAATACTAGCGACTCCTGTTACAATCCAATCAAAATCTTCTTCGCCTCCTCCCTTTCTCTGGAATTCGGGGGCGAGGCCTGTTCCTGGATGTGGAGTTGCAACGGATGAATCAAACAGCGTTCGGCCCTTCCCGCCGCGGGGGGCGTTTCCGCGGATTTACGCTGATCGAGTTGCTCGTCGTCATGGCCATCATTGGCGTTTTGACCTCGTTGGTTTTGCCCGCGGTGCAACAGGCCCGCGAGGCGGCACGACGCGTGCAGTGCCGTAACAATCTCAAGCAGATTGGCCTGGCGCTTCACAGTTATCACGAGATGCATCTGACCTTTCCTCCCGCCTACATCGGGTCGGTGGGGGTGTCGGGAACGGCATTCGGCGTTACTTACCCCGATGACAATCAGAATGGCCCCTCCGGTTTCGGATGGGGATCGTTGTTGCTACCGCAACTGGATCAGAGCCCGCTGTACGGCAGCCTCGATTTTTCGCAGCCCTGCTGGGCTCCGTCGCATGCCGCCGCCGCACGGAACAAATTGGCGGTGTTTCTGTGTCCCTCCGCCTCCGGAGGGAGTGACGGATTTGTGGTTGAGCGCTGGACCACGGGATCGTCCGCGGCTCCCTCGCATCCGGCTGCGTTTTCGCCGACCATCTTTTTTGCGCATTCTCACTATGTGACCAATGCCGGTATCCACCAGCCTTGGGGCCGCAGTCCGGCATATTCCGCCGACTTCTCGTTTCCCGAGCCGATTCCCGCGACGGGACAATCGGTTGTGCAGGAAGGTCCCTTCTACCGCAATTCGCACATTCGCACGGCAGATGTGGTGGATGGCCTGTCCAACACCGTGTTCATTGGCGAACACAGCTCCACGCTCAGCAATAAGACCTGGTTCGGAACGGTTCCCTATGCGGCGACCTGTCCCAAGCCGGGCTGGCCTTCGGAATGCAACAGTGCCGGTTGTCTTTTGGGCGTCCACAGCGGGCCGGACACACATGACCACCCCCAGGTCATCATCCACGCTCCCAATCATCCGTTTGGCCACACGGACGAAATGTATTCTGAACACGTGGGGGGGGCGAACATCCTGTTTGGCGACGGGTCGGTGCGGTTCATCGGGCAGTTTATCGATGGGTTCGTGTGGGTCGGCCTCAGCACGCGCAGTGGCGGCGAAACGGTCTCATCGGCAAGCGAATAATGCAATCGATCGACCGAGACCCTTCGCGCTCCGTGACGGCACTCGATCCAGCCGCTTCGTGCCGACCAATCCTTCCGCGGTACGAACGGTCATTGGCCCGCCAAGGATGGTTTTGGGCCGGGTGGCTGCTGCTGCTCGCCGCCGGTTGCGGCGGAGCGCAACTGGGGGAACATGAAGAAGCGTTTGGCGCCGTGGACGCTCTCTACACCGCCGTCACAACCCGCCGGACCGATCTATTGGACCAGACGGAAGAGCAACTGGTCGGACTGCGGGAGGAGGGTAAGCTCTCCGTCGCCGCCTGGGACGAACTCAAACCGATCATCGACCAAGCTCGTAGTGGCGATTGGCGGCCCGCGGCAGAGCGTCTGTATGCCTTCAT
>JBJXGA010000371.1:0-2597 GCA_046152955.1 Planctomycetales bacterium
ACGCGATCATCAACTGGATTGACGATCGCATTGTGAGCTTCGTGCAGACGATCAAAGCCCTGCATCAGAACCAGAATTACCTCAAGGACCATCTGGTGACGGATCCGATCGCCGGGGTGCAGATGCCGAAATACGCCGCGCATTCGACGCTCGAAGCAGATGGCAAAACCTATTACTTTGTCTGCGAGGAGACGCGGCGCGAATTCGAGGCGAAACGGGCAGTGGCTAAGAATTAGATTCTCGATTCGACCCCGTAGACGTAACCATTGCGCTCGCCCCATTGAGGAATGTGTGCGTCAGGGTGTTTGGGAGAGCCGTAGCGACAGGAAGACGGTGGCAGTTGCGCCAATTGCAACCAGAGAATATCCAGGGGATCGATGACCCGCGCGAGCTCAAGAATGCATACGCACAACTGATCACACTAAAGGATTGAGGAAACGATACGGCCCTCAAAGTTTGCTTCGCGGTCGACGTTTGGAATGGCCGCGGCAGGGAAGGAACTCTCTCGGCGATCACAGGTTCGGGCCAGTCTGTGAGCACTCCGAGGCGTTGTCGTTGTGAAGCTGACGGAAGGCAAAAGGACACAGCAAATGTATATTCCGTCGTTTCTGCCCCGCCTCCCTGCCGGAGGCGGGATCCTGATCCTCAACCTGAGTTGAACTGGCCACCATTCCATCCAATCAAAGATTCGGCACTGGCATGATCGGGACGTTGGAAGGGGGAGGGGGATTCTTGGGGGGAGGGGGGACGTAGCGTTCGACGAACGACATGCCGACACCGCGGGTCAGTTCCCAGGCGGCGCGCTGCGCCCAGGGGGTGTGGGGGTGTTGTTCCTGGACGAGTCGGAATTGTTCGAGCGCGGCCTGCCGCGCCTGTTGCAGGTCGTCAAGCGTCACGTGCGTGGCGCGGAGTTGCGCTGCGCTGGGGGGGAGCATCTCGCCCGTGCTAATGCCGACCGCCCATTGATTGCTCATTTTGTCCGCGAATTTCCGCGTCGCCAGACTGCTCGAAAACTGATCCAGGGCCACCATGTATTGAAACAGGCGGACGCGATAGGCCATGACTTGTCCCAGAATCAGATCGTAGTCGGCGCGCCACCGCCGCGATGGCTCGCGGGCGCGCCCTTCCCGGACCGCTTTCAGGTTCTTCTCCGCCTGCGTCAAGAGGCCCAGCAGTTGGACGCAGGTTTTGAGCGTGGCGTTCACCGGCGGCGCCGCCTCGGCCGGCACGACGCTGTACCAGTTGTCGATGGGAATTTCCGGGCATTTGTTCCGCGGATCGTAGGGATTCAGCAGGATAATCGTCTCCCAGACCGCTTTGCGAAACGGGCTTTTGTCCCGATCCGCCGCGTAATCGCGCCGTGACGAAATGTCCGGGACGTACTCCTTGAGATCGAGCGCGGCGTACTTGCGGGAGTCGAGGTCGTTGAGATTCTGTTCTTCATTCGGCAGCATGAAGAAAATCCCGCCGGTGTCCCGCGCCAGCCGCGATTGTTCGTAGGGGCCAAACCCGCTCAAGGCGGCATCGTAACGGCGACGAAAGCCGTCGATCTGGAGCTGCTCGGCGAAGGGGGTTTCCGGACCACGGCGGATCGGCAGATAGTGCAGCCCCCCGGTCTGGGGATGAATCCAGCGGACATGCCCCCAGGGATAGCCAAACACCGACTCGCGTCCCAGGAAGTAGATCGGAGAGCGGACCGTCCGCGCCAGATGCAGAGCCTCCTCCACCTTGTCGCCGTCGTCGCCCGATTCGTCGCTGACGACGATCAGCACCACCTTGCGTCGCCCTTGCGTGGCGTGCCGGCGGTATTCTCCCAACGCGGCGAGGATCGCCTGGCAGGTGTTCTCGACCCCCGACTTGTCGACCGGAATGGCGTCGATGGCCTTCATGATCGAGGGAATGTCGTCGGTCGCCCGTTTCTTGGGAAGCTGAAAGTGGACCTCCTTCCCATAACTGACGATCGACGTGAGCAGTACGTCGGCGCGGGCGTCATCGTCGAACAGTTTCAACTCTTCGTAGACTTTCTCAAACCGCGTCTTGAGATCGGCCTGATCGTCCTTCATGCTTTCGGATTCATCGAACAGCCAGACCACCAGGATCTTGCTTTCACGCATCAGCCGCATCAGTTCCTGCGTGATCCGATCCAGCGCCGGCCCGTAACCGTCGGCGATGGCTCCAATGTCCCCCTGAATCGACTCTCCCCCCAGATCGCGCCCCAGGAGTTCCAGACCCGGCAGAGTCTGGTCGCCGAGGTTGAGCGCCACTGTGGGATCCTGCAGCGTTTCACTCTGGTCGATCTTGGTCTGGGCAATGGCCACAGCTCCCGCACTCCCCACGGCGGCCGCCAGCGGCGCACCGGACAGCAGGTTGAGCTCGGTGGCGATCTCCAGCGAGGGATTGAGATCGCGCTGGAAGTCCTCCGGAGTGCGATCCTCGTCGGAGAAGAGGGATTCGATCCCCACCAGCCCCTCGACGACAGGGCCGGCCACGGTGACGAGCGCCAGGCAGCCCAGAACGATCAGATGCAGCACCACCGACAGGGCCAGCCCTGGATATTCGCGTAGCCGGGAGATCGAAGAACGCAACCAGTCCTTCAC
>JBJXGA010000373.1:0-3213 GCA_046152955.1 Planctomycetales bacterium
ATCAAAAGACCCCAGAGAAACTGAAGTCGCTCAAGCGAGCCATGGGAAGCGTCGGCTCGTTGGCATTTTCCCCGGACGGCCTTTTGATGGCGACGAGTGGCGGGTCGTTTGAGGACGCCGCGCCCAATTGGGGCGGCGTCCATGAGTTGGGAGAACTGGCCACCGGGCCCGGGCGGCTCAAAGTGTGGGCAGTGCAGGTCGGGACGCTACGCAACGATCTCGTGGGGCATAGCCATGCCAACGCGGTCGCGTTTTCGCACGACGGGGCCTATTTGGCGAGCGCGGGGAGTTGGCAGGGCGCTGGCAGCGATCATGGAAGCGGCGTCATCCTTTGGGCTCCGAACACCGGCATAAAGCTCCGCACCTTCCCGATCAACACGAATGGCGGCACCTGGTCCGTCGCCTTTTCACCGAAAGGAAAACTGATGGCGATCAGCTCACGGACTTTTGACCAGGACAATGACACCAGCACGAGTTCCATCAGCCTGCTCCGCACTGCGACGGGCATTCTGGAATGGAAACAAACGGTCTCCGGCTGGGGGCACCCGGTGGCCTTCTCGTCTGATGGAAAAGGTGTCGCGGTGCTGTGCGGCGGAGAAGCGATCCGGTTGTTCGACACAGTGACTGGGGCAGTGAAACACAACATTGGATTGGCAGACCCCTCCCAGGGCGCACGATGGAACGACTTCGCGCTGCTGCCCCAAGGCAGGCTGGCCATCGCTGGAATGGACAACTCGCGACAAGGGAAAGTCGAGATTTGGGACTTCACTGGTTTCAGCACCGCAGCCAATCTCGATGGCCTCCGAACGACGGACCCCGATGCAACAAGCGCGGCTCACGCACGTCCGAGTCCCGCAAACACGTTCGCTCCAGTTCCGCAGGACCTACAATCCGATGCGCAGCTCGATTTGGCGATCGACATCAGCAGCCGGCGGCAATTGACAGCCAACGTTCATTCGCCGTGGCAGATCTTTCATGGACTGCTGGCGCTCAAACAGGATTTCCAACTCAAGCTGGGCGATGGCAACGTCAATGCGATCCAATGGATTTCCAGCAGCGATTCGCAGTTCGAGAACCAGCCACTGCTGCGGAAGACCGTCCACGGTGGCAAGTTTCATGAATTTACCCGGCCGTACGCGTTCGAAGGTCACCCGGCTCAGTTCCTGGCCCTGCTGACACAGTCGGACCTGCCGGTCGATCACGCATTCAAAGCGGGGCTGGAACAGATCACGATTGGCGACATCGTCAACCACACCAAAAAAGAGGTAAACAACAACGAAGAAGTCACATGGGTGTTGTGGGCGCTGCAGCACTATCTCAAGCCCGATGCCCACTGGTTGAACCAGCACAACGAATCGTGGAGCATCGAACGTCTGGTGCAAATGGAAACCACGTCTCCCGTCGTCGGTGCCGCCAACGGGGGAAACACTCGCCTGTTTGCCCTGACGCGAGCCCGCGACAAATACCTGAAGCACGGCTGGCAGTTGGAAGGGATCTGGGCGCAGGCCGACCAAAAGATTCGCCAACACATCGAGATCGCACGCTCGCTACAGAACTCAGACGGAACTTTCTCGACGAAGTTCTACGAGAAGCCCGGTCACACGACAGACATCGAACAGCGTCTCAACACAACGGGACTCACGATGGAGTTTCTGGCAATCGCCTTGCCCCAAGAACGCCTGAATGAACCGTGGGTTCACAGCGCGGTCTTCGCCCTGTGCGACGATCTGGTCACAGCTCGGCAGCGACAGATTGACTGCGATTCGTTCTATCATGCGCTGAATTCCCTGATCATCTATCGGGACAGAATCCGTTCGACGAACCGGATTTCGCGAACAGGCAATGAACCCGGCGGCACAATTTCACCATTGGTGGCTGTGAAATTAGACCGCCAGAACGCCCGCGCGGTCGTCGAAGTATTCGTGGCGGCGATACTTGCCAGCGATAGTGAGTACGCCCAGTCATTGACCGAGAATCTATCCCGCAACCACATGACAGACTTTGCCAATGCTCTGAGTCTCGAACGTATCGAACGACTGGCCATGAAATCGGTCTACGTGAATGACCCCACAAAGCCGTTGACAGCACTGGCCGCTTCGGAAGCGGTGAAGCTCACCTTACAACAGCCACACGTCCAGCTTGACGGCGTTCTGATGTTGCCACTCACCATGAGCAAAGAAGGCTGGCTTGTCAAAGACATCGGCTTTGAATCGAAAGACGGCGCCGGTGACGAGTTGAAGAAGTTCCTTGAAGCCAACCCGAAGTCGATCAGCGTGCCTCCGCAAGGCCAAGCTCAACCACGCAAGGCGCGTGTGAACCCAGTCGTCGGGCACTGGAAGGTGGTTAAGCTTGCGGACATGCCACTTGATCAATTGGCGGGTGCGACGGTGGTGATCGATGAGCATCGCGTCAAGATGCATGTGCCGTCGCAAAAGGGACCGCATCCGGATTGGCGCTACACGCTCGGTGCGAACGGTGATCTCGATCTTGTCGATGCGGATGATGCGAAAGGGGAATCCGCTTCACGAGCCAAGTATTCGCTCAAAGGGAAGACCCTGTCTTTGGCATTGAATGCAAAGAAAGGTGACCAGCCACGACCGGAGTCAGCCACAGGCGACGATCCGCAGAAAGTTGTGCTGTACATCGTTCTTGAATTGGATGAATACGCAACGTCTGGCGAAGCAACCAAGTCGTCTGATGAAGGTCATGGAAGACGCGAAGGCAATTCACCAGGTCCAGAACAACCTGGGTTGAGCAAGACGTTGAAACAACTGCAAGGCAAATGGCACCTCAGACGTCAAATCGCCGATGACGGAGATGAGACGGCCACGCCGAGTCTCTCAATCTGGGAGTTCAAGGATGACCGCATCATCGTGCGGGATGACGGACCAGGCGGCGCGCTGCTGATCAAGGTCGATGAATCTCATTCACCAGTGCAATCACAGTCTCACGTTTGCAGGCGTCAGTTACAGCACATTTTGTACGAATTGCCGACCGCGCACAAAAACCGGGTTCATCCGCGTTCGGTTGCAGACGACGGTTCAGTACCGAATCAGACGCGGACGCGTCCCTGCCGCTGCGCGATCCAGCCGCGGGCGAGCGGGTGCGGCAGCGGGGGGTGGGGAGGGCATCCTGCGTCACATGGTCCCCAGGCGCGGCGGCCAGACCAGCAACCACTTGAATCAGAGCCAGTCCTCAACTCGTAATCCGGGC
>JBJXGA010000413.1:0-11293 GCA_046152955.1 Planctomycetales bacterium
GTTGTAGAACAGTTCGACGGCGTGATCAGTGCCGAGAGGAAGCGATGGTGAAAACTGCGAACGGAGTGGAGCGCTCGGCGCCGCCAGCGAATAGCCGATTCCGAACCGATCCAAGGGGCGAGCGCGCCACGGGCTGCTTCCCGCCAGACCGAAGGAGGCGGACCAGCGGATCGGGCTCGGATCCTGGTCGGCCAGGCCGATGTTGGTGAACACTCCCCAGGAGCGGGCCGGATTGGCGGGATCGACGTACAGCGCCTGATCGGCGGCATAGAAGACGGACCACGATCCCTGAGCGGTTCCAAACGCCAGCGAAGGAAGTCCCTCCGCGTCGATGTAGGGAATCGTTGCGAGACTCGTGTAAAGGCCGGTGCTGTAGGTCGCCTCGACCCCCTGGTGCCCCGGCAATCCGCCAATCGTCACCGGAATGTCGATTTTCGACAACAGCGTGACCCCATTCGTGAACAGCGACTCAAATCCGGAGGTGGTCGGGGTGTTGTGCGTGTCGATGACCATCAGCGTGAACACGGCCCGATCCCCCTGCATCACCGACATGCCTGCCCCCAGGGTGGAGTAGGGGACCGTTCGATCGAGGACGACCGGGAAGACCAGGCCGGTATTCATGAACGCATCAACCCCCCGTCCGGCGCCAAACGGCTGGACCAGTTCGTCCAGCATGTTGAATTTGCCGGCATATACCACCAGGCTCTCGGTCACATATTGCGATGCCTTGGCCGCCGTCAGCGCTGTGACCGTCCCACTGGGCAGGGGGAACAGCATGGCGATATTCGGTGGAGCGAGAAACGCACCGCTGGCATCATTGATGTCGTTGCCAAACCGGGTTTCGCCATGCAGGTTGATGTACAGCCCGTTCCACAGTCCGGCCTTCTCGGCATCCCATTTGAGCAGATAGTCGTTGCGTCCCGCGAAGGCGAACTCCTGCTCAATCCCTCCGGCAGTCACCCCCTGATAAAACTCCGTCGCGCTGACATCGAGCGTCACTCCCCGCTCCTCCAGGGCGTCGCGCGCACCCCACCAGCGCCCCGTGAGTTGTGTGCGCTGGAAAACAGTGGACTCCCGCAGACTCCCGTCGCCGTCGGTCCAGGAGCCGATGGCCGGAGTTCCGACCGAGAACCTTGATCCGTCATCAGTGTCATGAGTGGCGCTCGCCCCCCCTGGGTCGAACAGGGAATCCGTCGTCGCGCTGTCCGAATCCTCTCCCGTGCAAATCGGTTCCGAGCCCGGCAGAGCGTGGGCGAGCAGCAGCATCAGGATCGCAGTCCAGTAACGCACCGCGTCGTCTCGTCACAGGGTGAGGAAGTTTCACGTTAGAATCGATCAGATCGGCAGAACCGCTGCAACCGAACACCCCGGCATAGGATTGCGGAACGCTGGAGGAGATTTCTGGTTATGGAAACTGGGGGGACTGCGCGGTGTGTTTCGCCTGCTGCTGTTTACTGGTGGGCAAACGCATCATGGCCAAAACGCCCAAACAAAGGGAGATTTGTAAAGGAGGGGACGGCGCGGCCGTTAGCAGCAACCAAAATGGAAAGCATGAACAGGAGGACGCAGAGGACGCAGAGAAAATCCGACCGTGGTTGGCCAAGCGATTCCGACTCGATCGCTGGCGAGGGACGTCCATTGGAATCCATGCGGCCCCAAGCCGCGTCCATCTCTGCGATCTCTGCGTGCTCCTGTTCCTTTTGCTTTGAAGGGAGTTCTCGCATCTCGAGAATCTTCTGACCGTAACAAGACTCTGCTTGATTGCGGTGCAGAGAAAATCGGGCCGCGGTCCTCCATTCAACCCAGTTCCAATCAGATTTCTTTCGTGTCGATCGAGTATTTCGTGGTTCATTCTTCTCTCCGACCTATGTCACATTGGCCAGAACGGTTTTCAAAGTTTGAACCACAAGTACAGGAAGAACACGAAAAACAAATCTGACAAATTCCGGTTTCGAAATCCCGAAGTCGCCTGGGCGTCCGGTTTGATTCCGCAGGGGATGGGCTGCGACCGCGGTAATTCGAACGGGTGGGAATGGAAAAGGCAAAAAAATCTCGGGCAGAAAAATGGCTGTGTTGTAACGGGAGGGCGAACGTCCCAGTGAGCCGCCGCTGTGGGTGGTACGCGACTGAACCGTCCCGTTGGGATGGGACAGACTTTTGGCGAGTGCATCCATTGAACTGGGTTTACGCGCGCCCAACGGAGCGGTTTGAAATCCTCGAACGCACATTGGCGGCTCGGCGGGATCCTCGCCCTCCCGAACTGCGTGATGGGACGGCGAACGTCAAGGTGTGTTTCAATTGATCTGTTTCAATTGATCTCGCGGCAACCGACTCGGTTTGTTATGGTCTCTCGCGCGTCGAGGCGTTGGCGGCGTTGTCGTGGAATGTCGCGGAGGAAGGAAGCTCCAGTTCATCAGGAACCAAGACACTGTGCTCAATGGATTGCTGACAAGCCTGGCCAGAAGCGTGGCGATCCCCTATTATGCGCGGCGCTTCGAGCGATTCGAAAAGACGCTGTATGGGGCGCGGGACGCGCAGCAGCGCTGGCTGCTGGAGCGGGTGGCTCTCTGCCGCGAGACGCGGTTTGGTCGCGCTCACCATTTCTCCGAAATCCGGACGATGGCCGATTTTCGACAGCGGGTGCCGATCGCCGACTATGACGACATGGCCCCGTACATCAATGCGGTGGCGCGCGGCGAACTGGAGGCACTGTTTCCACCATCGGAGCGCCTCCTGAGGTTCACGATCACCACGGGAACGACCGGTGTCCCCAAGCTGAACCCTGTCACGGCGACCTGGTTGCGCGACTATTGCCGGGCGTGGGACATGTGGAGCGTCAAGCTGGTGCTGGACCATCCCGAGATCGTCGGCAAGAAGGTGTTCCAGGTCGTCGGCACCTGGGAGATGGGACACACTCCTTCCGGCCTGCCGATCAGCATGGTCAGCGCTCTGGCGGCACGACACGCCTCGTACATCGCTCGTCGCTTTTATGCCTTGCCGCATCTTGTCAGCGCGATTCCGGATCCGACCGCCAAATATTACACGATGCTGCGCCTGACGGTCGCGGAGTCGATCGGGCTGCTGGTGGCCATCAATCCGGGGAGCCTGTTGCGGCTCGCCGAAGTGGGGCATGCCCACCGTGAGCGGCTGGTGCGCGACATTCATGACGGAACACTGCGGGCGGACTTTGACATCCCCGCTCCGATTCGGCGGCAGCTTGATTCCCGGATTCGCCGACCGGCGCCGGAACAGGCCCGTCGCCTCGAGCGCCTGATCGAGCAGAGCGGGACGTTTTATCCCAAGGATTATTGGCCGCAGACGGTCATCGGCTGCTGGTTGGGGGGAACCGTGGGATATCAGTCGCGGTATCTGGCCGAACGTTACGGCCACCCGCGGCTACGCGACCTGGGGTTGGTTTCCAGCGAAGGGAGGCACACGCTTCCCTTCGACGACGATTGTCCAGCCGGAGTCCTGGCGGCGACTTCCAATTTCTACGAATTCATTCCGCTGGCCGATCGTGACCAGAACCAG
This sequence comes from Planctomycetales bacterium, assembly GCA_046152955.1. Lineage (GTDB taxonomy): Bacteria > Planctomycetota > Planctomycetia > Planctomycetales > Planctomycetaceae > SIAF01. The sequence goes on from JBJXGA010000413.1 coordinate 3,532, forward strand.
CCCACGGCATGGGAAGCGTGTGAGCTCCAGGAGGGACAGGACTACTCGCTGGTGATGACCACCGCGGCGGGCTACTACCGGTATCGGATCGGCGACATCGTTCGCTGCCGCGGATTTGTTGGCGATACGCCGCTCATCGAGTTCATTCAAAAGGAAAGTCGTTGCGGCGACCTGGAAGGGGAGAAACTCACGGAGCATCAGTTTTTGCAAGCGGCCAGCGACGCGGCACACACGCTGGGGATCGGACTGAACTACGTGACGGCAGTCCCCCGCCGCGCCGGACGCGAGCTGCCACACTATGTGATCCTCGTAGAGAAAAGCACTGTCGGCGACGCGGCGGGGGCTCGGCGATTCGGGGAGTTGATCGACGAACAACTGTGCGCCGTGAATTTCCTGTACCGCGCCCGTCGCCGAGAACAGGTGCTGTCGCCGCCGCAGATCTGGGTGCTTCCGGACGGATCCTGGACTGCATACATCGCGGGAGAGATCGCCCGCCGCGGGACGGGAGAGGTGCAGTACAAACATCCCGGCCTGGTCCCGGACTCAATGTTCCTGGAGCAGTTCACGCCGGTGGAAATCGTCACAGCTCAGGCCCGGGCGGCCGCGTAGTGAGGCTCGCCTCACGCGGCGACGCGTTCGGCGGCGACTCCTTCCCCGAAGAGTCGTTGGGTCACATGCGCTGCGAGGTCATCCATCTCCTGGGGAGTGAAATAAGCCGGGCGATGGGTTGTCGTGAGGGTCGCCATGTCGCGGACCGTCGTCAGGCTGAGCATCATCGGCAGAACGTTGGTCACGCAGGTTCCCCGGAAATAGTTCCGGACGACGGGAGAGGCCCCCTCGGAACCGACGATGCTTCGCAGATTGACATTGGAGATGCCACCCACCAGCGGGAGCACCGCGGGAAGATGCGCGGGGCGTCTGATTGCGGGCACCAAATCCCACAAGCGGGCCAGGAAGTCGAAGCCGCGAGCGCTCCGCACGAGAGGCGCGACCTGCTTAAGCGGACCGGTCCGCTCAGCGGTCAGCCGCACCAGATCGGCAAACGAAGCTCCGCGCCTCACCGGAGCGCGGACGACGAATTGTGAAAGAAACTGTCCGAAGGCCAGGGGTTGCGGCGGTGCTCCCCGGTGGCACAGATCCACCAGCGTGGCAACAGCCAGATCGGTTCGTCGCTTCGAGCGACTCGTCCCGCGCCGCGCGAACCAATCCAGGATGGAGGCGATCAACAAGTCGTTCATCGTCCCTTGCAACCGGCGGCAATGCTCTTGCAAGGCCGACATGGGAAGCGCCGTTTGATGAATCCGAAACTCCATACGGTCGTTTTCCGGCGCGATCATCGGCAGCCGGACGCAATGCTGCGACTTCCACCATTCTTGTACCAGGTGCCAGCCGAACCGGAGCGTCGGGAGCCAGCCGTACTCAGTGGGAAACAATTCTCGAATCGACTGTCCGCCAACGTGCAGCGACGGAAAGGAAGGCGTTGCCCCGGTCGATCCCGCGGGATGCGACAACTCTTTCATGATCTCGTGCATGACCAGCGCGGTGGAGCGGGCATCGGCAATTACGTGCCGGTAGCCGAACGCCAGGAATTGCCCTTCCGGACGGAGTTCCAACAGCGTGATCCGAATCGGCGGTTCGCCGGTCAGGTAGGGGTTGTTCAGCTCGTCCGTGACCAGACTCTCCAGGTGCGCTCGCCAGTCTCCAACACCCAGCCGATGCGAGAATGAGAAGAGCGCATCGGGATTCAATTCAATCCCGCGGTGTACGGAACTCGGGAGTCGCAGCAGGCGCTGCAGCACGCGGGTGGCTGCCGCGCACACGGTGGCGGCGGAATAGCTCCCATTCAGCCAGGCCACCTGGATGGCGTTCACGGGCTGGAGCTGCTCCCAGCGCAGCATCATGGACTGCAAACCATGTCCAGGACGAGGCCGATACAAATCGTCGAAACGGATCATCAGAGGGGATGCAGCGGAAATGACCGGGTTGTGTGGGGCAGGGGAGAGAGCGCGGGGGGGGCTTGTACCACAAGAGGGAAGGGGGGTAAAGACGGACTCGTGGCGAACGCTGCCAGCGTCCACGGAACCAACGGTGGTGGAATGAACGCATTGGCAGATTTGGAAATCTGCCCCACGAGGTGGGGTAGATTTCCAAATCTGCCACGAGCTGCCAGGCGAGCTTGGCGCCAACCGGACGACCGAATGTTTGTCACTGAGGTTGTTGTCTGATTCCACGGCGGTGGTTGGAAATACGCACGGGCAGATTTGGAAATCTGCCCCACGAGGTGGGGTAGATTTCCAAATCTGCCACGAGCTGCCAGGCGGGCTTGGCGCCAACCGGACGACCGAATGCTTGTCACTGAGGTTGTTGTCCGATTTCACGGCGGTGGTGGACTGAACGCACGGGCAGATTTGGAAATCTGCCCCACGAGGGGGGGGTGTTGACTCCCACTGCCAGATTGCTATGGTCGATCGTGGCGGCGGTTCCGGTAAACGCCGCCCCAACCGGCCTGTCGTGACCCCATCGGAGAGTGACATGCGTTGTTCCCTGTGCCTGGTGTTCCTGTTCGTTTTGCAATGTCCGGCGATCGGTCAGGCCGCGACGGTCATTCATGCGGCCCGGTTGATCGACGGGGCCAGCGGGAAGCTGCAAACCGAACGGTCGATCGTCGTTGACTCGGGAAAAATCGTCCGCATTGTCCCCGGTTTCATCGAGCCCCAGGAGGGAGATCGACTCATCAAGCTCACCGAGCATACGGTGCTCCCGGGGTTGATGGACATGCATACGCACCTGATGTCGCAGCACTCGAAGGACTCATACACGGAGCGATTCTTCATGGACCAGGCGGACTACGCGCTCCGCTCGACCGTCTATGCCCGCCTCACGCTGCTGGCAGGTTTTACCACAGTCCGCGACCTGGGAGACAATGGGGTCAATTCCATCGCCCTCCGCAAGGCGATCGATCAGGGATGGATTCCCGGTCCGAGGATTTTTACCTCCGGCAAGTCGCTGGCGACGACCGGAGGGCACGCCGATCCGACCAACGCGCTGCGCGGCGACTATCGCCGTGATCCTGGGCCGCTGGAAGGGGTGATCAATGGTGCCGACGATGCTCGCAAGGCGGTGCGGCAACGGTATAAGGATGGGGCCGATCTGATCAAGCTGACGGCGACCGGCGGGGTCTTGAGCCTGGCGGCCAGCGGGCAGAATCCACAGTTCACGGAGGAGGAGTTGCAGGCGGTCGTCGCCACGGCCAAGGACTACAACATGACCGTTGCCGTCCATGCGCATGGAACCGAAGGAATCAAGCGCGCCGTGCTGGCTGGGGTCGATTCGATCGAACACGGAACGTTCATGACGGAGGAAGTCATCGAGCTGATGAAGAAGCGAGGAACATATTGGGTGCCAACCAACGTCGCGGGAGAATGGGTCGCTGAGATGGCCAAACAGCCGGGCTACTTTCCGGAGATCGTCCGGCCGAAAGCGGCGGCGATCGGGCCGGTGATGAAGACCACGTTTGCCAAGGCGCAGGCGGCGGGAGTCAAAATCGCATTTGGGACCGATTCCGGAGTCTCGCCACACGGGCAAAACGCTCGGGAATTCGAACTGATGGTGGAGGGGGGGATGCCCCCGATGAAGGCGATCCAGTCGGCCACCCTGGAGGCGTCGCGACTCTTGAAAATCGACGACCGGCTGGGAACGCTCGAGGTCGGAAAGATCGCCGACATCGTGGCGGTCGAGGGAAATCCGCTGGAGCAAATTCGAGTGTTACGTGACATGGCGTTCGTCATGAAAGAGGGAACGGTGTTCAAAGCCCCGTAGGGCAACGCCGTGAAGGATTCTCCGATCGCCCAGTTGTGGATTTTGCAGAGGCGACAGACTCCACCAGGAAAGCGCCTCCCGTCGCCAAACGACCAGCGATACGCCAAGGGATAGTCCCAACGGGACGGACCTATGCCAGCCCAGGCCAACGGCCTGGGAGAAATCCCGAACCCCAACAAAAAGCCCCAAGGGGGCGTCCCTAATGTGTTGCGGTCATTGTCGTCGAAGGATTTGGATGGTATTCCAGCACGTTAGGGGCGCCCCGATTGGGGCTTCCTCGGTCGCGGCCTTTTTCCCAGGCCGTTGGCCTGGGCTGCCATAGGGATGCCACGTTGTGGCGAAAAGAAGAACAGAACGCGGGAATTGGTTCCGATCTCGAAGCGTTAGAGCCCCCTGGATTCAATCCAACGAAAATGTTTCACGGCGTTGCCCGTAGGGTATGCCCAAATTCCCTGGCAGCCCCTCCAACGTAGCCACATTCGCCAGATTGTGGGTGATCGCTGCTTCGCGCATGTTCCGGCGAACGTGGCTACCGCCAGGATTCGTGGGCATACCCGCACCGTAAACCCCCCACGCTCCCCCTCGCCCGCCGGGGGGCCACACGCTATAGTACAGGAGGCCGCCAAGTTCCGCGGACGATTGATTTCCTGCCTTTCCCTGGACGGACTATGCCTAGAGACGACGCGACGGTTCCGTCGAAGCTGCTCATCGCCGACGACAACCATCAGAATTGCGAATTGCTCGACGCTTACCTTTCCGAAGAGGGCTATCAGATCGAAATGGTGTTTGACGGCCAGCAGACGCTGGACGCGGTCCGGAAGTCTCAACCCGATCTGATCCTCCTGGACATCATGATGCCCAAGATGAGCGGGTACGAAGTGTGCCAGCGCCTGAAGGGAGATGCCGCAACGCGCGACATTCCGATTGTGATGGTGACCGCGCTGGCGGAAATGGGAGACATCGAAAAGGCGGTCAATGCCGGAGCGGACGACTTTCTGACGAAGCCGGTGAACAAATTGGAACTGACGACTCGCGTGAAATCACTGTTGCGCGTGCGGCACCTGACCAATGAGCGGGACCGGTTGCTGGCGTATCTGGAAGGGGTTGACGGAGCGCGGGAGTCGGCGCCCCCACGGTAACTGGACTAAGGTGCAATCCATCGAAGACAACCACAACACACTTCCACGAGCCATCCTCAAATCCCGCCGGGCGCAGCCCTTTTTCGGCCGCCATCCGTGGGTCTTCGCGGGCGCCTTGGCGCGGATCGACGGCAACCCCGCGCCGGGAAGCGAGTTGCTCCTGGTCACCGATCGGGGGGAATTCGTCGCCCGCGGATTGTTCAATCCACACAGCCAGATCCAGGTGCGGCTTTACAGTTGGGATCCCCAGCGGGAGCTGGATGAAGCATTCTGGTCGGAACGGCTGGACGCGGCGATCCGGCTGCGACGCGACCTGTTGCGGTTGTGGGAGGCCGGTTCCGCCTGCCGCGTCGTCTTCAGCGAAGCGGACGGACTCTCCGGATTGATCGTCGACCGCTACGGGGACTGGCTGCTCGTGCAGTTTACGAGTCTGGCGCTGGCCGCCCGGCGGGAACTCCTGGTCCGGCTGCTGCAGGAGAAGCTGCAGCCGGCGGGGATCTGGCTCCGAACCGAGAAAGGGATCCGCGAACAGGAAGGGCTGGAAATCGCCGACGGGTCGCTGACAGGAACGGCTCCTCCGCGCCCCATGACGATCAGCGAGCATGGACTGCACTATGCGGTAGACGTGGTCGAAGGGCAAAAGACCGGATTTTTTCTCGATCAGCGCGACAACCGCCAGGCGTTCGCCCGCTATGTCCAGGGGGGACGCGTTCTGGATCTGTGTTGCTACTCCGCGGGATTCGCCATGAACGCGGTCCGGCATGGCGGGGCGCGCGACGTGCTGGCGGTGGACGTCTCGGAATCGGCGCTGACGCTGGCGCGCGAGAACGCCGCCCGCAACGATCTGGCCGGAACGATCCGGTTCGAAAAGGGGGATGCGTTCAAGACGCTCGAGACGCTTCGCGGGGCGGGGGAGCAGTTCCACCTGATCGTGCTCGACCCCCCCAAGCTCGCGCGGCACGCGCGGGGCTTGCCCGAGGCGCTCCGCGGCTACCATAGCCTCAATCGGCTGGCGCTCGATCTGCTTTCCGACAATGGCATCCTCGTCACCTGCAGTTGCACCGGGCATGTCTCCCGCGAAATGTTCTTCGACATGCTGGCTGAAGCGGCATCGAGTTCGCAACGGACACTGCAAATCCTCGAGTCGCGCGGCGCGGCGACTGATCATCCGACATCGGTCCACTGCGTCGAGACCAACTACCTGAAGTGTTGCATTTGCCGCACCGGCGAGAGGTCCGTTCCCACGGCCTCTGGCTGAGTCTCTCCGGCACGCCCCTTCGGCCCGGCGCGGGAGCGTCGTTGACCGCCGGCGCCAGAATCGAAAGTGAAACCCTCTGCATGAAGAAGCGACACAAGGAGAAAATCCCGTCGGCACCGCGAATTCCGATTGCCGAGCAATTGCTCATTGATGAACTGCCGCAAATTCACGAACGGCGGATTCTGTGTACGACCCTGGGACGCGGCCAGTTCGCCCTGGCCGCCCGAGCGCAGGACGCGGACTTCCAGGTCGTGCTGCACGAGTTCGATGTGTTCCTCGCGGAGAGGATCCGGCAACAGACGCTGGGGCCGTCTCAGGATGCAGGCGTTGACGAATGGGAAGTCGAGGTGGAGATCGCCCCCTCCGTGATTCACACGCCGCCAGGTCTTGCATCCGCCGAGCCTGTCTCGAATGGACAGGGGGGGTTCGAGGTCGTCTGTCTGCCGGATTTTCCCGAGGGGGAATTTGATCTGGTCGCTCTCCCCATCGATCCGCGTGGCGAAGCCGAGCTGACGCGCGAGTTGTTGCAAACCGCGCACTGCCGGTTGCCACTTGGCGGAAGACTCATGGCCAGCACGTCGAATCCCAAAGACCAGTGGCTGCATGCGGAATTTCGCAAGCTGTTCTCGAAGGTCACGCGCCGCCCGTCATCGGCGGGAGTGTTGTATCTGGCGACAAAAACGGCGCCGCTGAAGAAGCTCAAGTGCTTTGAGTGTGAATTCGCCTTTCGAGATCAAGGGCGGCTGATCCGAGCAATCAGCCGTCCGGGGGTCTTCAACCACCGCGGCCTCGACGCCGGCGCCCGAGCCTTGATCAATCTGATGCAGGTCGGGCCCGGGCCCGGAGCGAAGGTTCTCGATCTGGGGTGCGGCAGCGGCGTGGTGGCACTGGCCGCCGCGGTCCGCGCCGCAGGGGTGGAAGTGACGGCGATCGATTCGCACGCGCGGGCGATTGAATGCACACAGCGCGGCGCCGCACTCAATGGATTGCCCAATGTCACCACGGTGCTGGATGCCGACGGCCAGACAGGCGCCCCCGGCACCTTCGACCTGGTCGCCTGCAACCCTCCGTATTTTTCCGACTACAAGATCTCCGAGATTTTCCTGCAATCGGGCTGTCGCGCCCTGAAGCCGGGAGGAACGCTGCTGGTCGTCACCAAAGCGGTGGAATACTACGTCGCCAGAATGCCCGAACTCTTCGACCAGGTCGTGCGACACCAGCACAAGCTGTATTCGGTGTTCGAGGCTCGGCAGCGGGGGTAGCGGTTGGTTTCAGGTCAGCGAGATTCGCAAGGCTAGAATCGGCTTCTCTGGCAAGAGCACGACCTCCGCGGGCTTGTCCCGCGGGTGAATCAGATTCCTGGAAGTGGACGTCCAACGTGAGAATCTGCTTCACCTGCGACACGAGGTCGCGGGGGTGGCGAGCTGGCTCCGCTCGGGCTGCCCCCCGTCAGCGCCGATCTCGCTCACCATCCGCGCGAAGGAATGGCTTCGTCCAATCGCCCGATTTTGGGTACACTGCTCAAGTACCGGGCAGATTAGGAAAT
>JBJXGA010000423.1:0-32632 GCA_046152955.1 Planctomycetales bacterium
CAGCGGGAAGAACAAACACAAAAGCAAGACCAAGACGTCGACGCTGGCGTCGGTCCGATTGTTTCCCAAGAAGAAGCGACAGGAGGGGGTCGCGCAGGTCGCCGGTCAGGCGCGGAATCTGGTCCGATTGCCGCAGTGGGGACAACTGAAGTCGGTGACTGCGACCGGCGAAGAGTTATCGCTCGTCGCCCGGACTTCTGCGGAGTGGTCGGTCCGGCGGCAGACTCCCAACACACAGTATGACGGCCTGGAACTCGTGGGAAAGATGCTACTGAGTCTGTACCAGGTCATGCACGTTGCCGAAAAGTGACCGTCGGCCCGCTGAACCCGATGAAGGAGCTGCCATGTCAAAACGTAGTCGCTGGATGTTCCCGCTGCTGATCGGGCTGGTGGCGGTCTATGCGTCCGTCGTCTCCAGTACGGCGGCTGAAAGACAGTTGGCGGAAAAGCCGCTCCCGCGGGAAGGCAAAATCAAATTCAAAGATGCCGCCGGGCAAACCGCCTGTTCGCTCAAACTCAAAGACAATGGCGGCAAACTTGTGGATGGGAATGAAAAAGAACTGGCTCGATACTCCCGATCCGAAAACAGGATTAAGATTAAGGATGCCCAGGACGGGGTGCTGGGATTCGTCGTCATTGACGGCCAGACGCTGCATCTCGAAGCGCCTGACCAGACAAAGCGTTTTTCGCTCCGCAAGTCGGAAAAGGGCTGGACGGTGGAGGATGGTGGCGGAACGCGTGTGGCTCTGATCCAGCCCAAGGGAACCGGCTGCGAAATTGAAGATCCGCAGGGCAAACGGCAGCGGGACGTGACTGTCAAAGGGGGGAAGACGACCCTCCACAATGCCGCCGGAAAAGTGATCTATCAAACCAACGAAGCGATCTCTCCCGCGGCGCTGAGTTGCCTGGGGCTGGAGGCTATCGACGATCTGCGGCTGCGCGGAGCGTTGATGTTCGCAGTCGAATACGGAATCAAACCATGACCGATTATCCCAACGACGGGATGTGCCACGAGACGTCCGGGTTTCTGTTCAGCCACCGCTGCGATCGGTTCGCCGTGCAGGCGTGCGACCGCTGCAGCAAGCCGCTGTGCCAGGACCACGCACATCCCCTGGAGGAAGGAATGGTCTGCACCACCTGCGTCCGGACCGCTGGCCCGTCTGAGACCAGGAACGATCGTGACGACGACATCCCCGATGGCGATTCCGGCGAACAGGAGGTGACCGGCACATCCGGTTCCAAGCCGGCCCCCGCACGGTCGCGCTCCACCACCTATTACGACGATCCGTATTTCTACGGCCCGACCTGGTATCCCGGCTATGGAGGGTATCGCCGGCGCTCGTCGACGACCGCGGCAGACCAGTCAGGAGCCGGGGGAGGGGACTTCGACCCCGACGATTTCACGGAAGGGGACGCCGAGAGCCTGAGGATGGAAGGGGACGGTTCCTTCGAGGCCGATATGGGAGAGAGTTGAGCGCTCCGCATGGGGCGCCTCACGTTCGACAACTTTGACGGCCAAAGGAACCGCTGTGGCGTTTGCCTCACTTCGCGCGAATGCCACCTGCGTCATCTATGCCCTGGGGGGGGGCATGGGACACCTGACCCGCGGGTTGGCGCTGGCGCGCCACGCGGCGCGAGACGGCCGCCACGTCTGGGTGCTCAGCAACAGCCGCTTTGCCCCCCTCCTGGCGGGGACCGGACCGATTCCCCGCGGCTTCCAACGACTCATTCATTTGGAACCGCAGATCGAGATGGTTCCGATACCGTGGCAGGAGGATAAGCAGGGAGTTGCCGCCGCGATTCAACGGTTCTTTCATGCGATCCCCGCACCTGAGGTGTTGGTGGTGGACACGTTTCCGCGCGGGCTGGCGGGGGAATTGAAAGATCTCCTGCGAACGACAGCAGCACTGAAGGTGCTCGTGCATCGCGACCTGAATCCGGAGTATCTCCGGTGGGAGTCGCACGATTCGTGCATCCCGAGCTACGACCTGATTCTGGTTCCGGGTGAGGCAGCGCCGTTGGAGGGGCTGCCGCAGGCGCGGCGAACGACCCCATGGTTAATCTGCGACCTGCCGGAGTTTCTATCTGTCTCCGCCGCGCGGGCCGTGTTGGGAGCCGCTCTTCAAGCCAGCGGTCAGGGGCCGACTCGGAGAGATCAGCCGCTGATCGTGGTGATCGGAACCGGGAAACCGGCCGAAACGTTCACCGCGGCGGAAGCAGCGCTCGATCTTTCGCGCCGAGTGGAGGGGCGCGCCCTCGTCCGATTGGCGACGTTCGATGACGCGGCACGGGCGCGGTGTCCCGACCTGGCGTGCTCTGTCTGGCCGCTTTTGGCCGTCCACCAGGGGATCGATCTCCTGATCGGCGCCGGGGGGTACAACACCGTCTACGAGGCGCGGGGGACCGGAACGCCGCTGATTGCCGTCGCACAGCCGCGGCTCTACGACCGCCAGGCCCGGCGGCTGCGTCCCACCGAAATCGCCGCAGATTGGTCAGAGGGGATCGATCTGGCCGAACGCCAGTTGGACAGATTGGGATGGGCACCCAAGCCAACGGTCGGCGAGTTGGGGAGTGGCGCGGGGGATGCCTGGCAATGGATCGAACTGGGTTGAGACTAGGTGGGCGGGCAGCGGTGCGCTAAAACTCGTCAACAGCCGTGATGGATTTTCGTTTGATTGAATTGAGGGGATTCCTCCCAGTCTGTTGGCCTGGGCTGCCCTAGGTCCGTCCCGCTGGGACTATTCCTGGGCGTATCGCTGGTCATTAGGCAACGAGAGGCGGTTCCCCGGTGGCGGCACCCCTGGGGGCTGAACCACCCACCTGATCTTGACGCAAATCGGGGATTCCCGCATATTTCCGTCGCCAGTGGACGGCCCGACGCGAAACGGCGGCGGATTGGCCCCCTACGCATTCCACCAGGGAAGGTTGGAGCTTATGAAACGAATCCTCAGCATTGGGTTCATTGTCGCCTATCTGGCGGCCCTCAACTATGGAAACGTCTGCCATATGTTGGGTTTCCGCACCGGGGCGCATCCGATGATGTATTTCATCGTCTGGGACATGTTCTGCGGCTGGGCCGCTTATGACTCGCGAACGCACATCATCGCCGAAGGGGAGAGCGGCAAGTTCTATGAACTCACCCCCGCCCCCTGGGAGGAACTGCAACCGTGGGGTTACCTGGGGAGGCAGCATTACGACGCCTTCAACAATCATTCAGGAAAACTTGGGCTGAATACGTTGCGGCACACCCAGCATGAGCCAATCGTGCGGATGTTTACGATCGAAGAGACGTGGGCCAAGAAATACAATATCCCGGACAACCTGTGGCAGGCGCGGTATGACGAGCCGAAGTCGCCTCAAAAATATTACCGCCTGCGAAGCGTCTTTCTCCCCGACGGGACCGTCGTGCAAAGTCAGGGGACTTGGTTGCAGTACCAATCGGAATTGATGCTGGCGGACAATCCGCGGCTGAAGAAAGACGTGCAGCGCAATCGTTCGATCTTCATGGTCACTCCCGAGCAGCCGGGGCGTGACGTGCTGGTCGGCCCGTCCGCTGAAACGCAACCCCGCATGCCGTGGAATCCAACCGTTGGAGCGCCGCTGGGGAATTGACCCGGTGCCTCCTTCGGCTGCGTCGGATTCCCACAAGTTCCGCTGCTGGCCCCGTTGCTGTTCCGTATGTCGTTTTGGAGTCAACCGATGCCATCTCTTGCGACCTCCTCCCGCGTGTCCGGCGCGCTCAACAAGTTCTTTTTCGCGAATGAGGTTCCCTATGGGATGGCGTTGATGCGGATCATCCTGCCCTGGACGTTGTTGATCAACGTCTTTCAGCGGTGGCGATTTGCCCGCGAAATCTACTCCGCAGACGGCGCTCCGGCGCAACTGGCGGACAATTTTGGATATTTCAACTGGCTGCCTGAGCTGCCTGGTGTCCTCACTGTGGCGCTGTTTACGGCGCTGACGGTATTGCTCATCTCCAGTTCTATCGGTTGGCGGACGCGGTTTTCGCTGCTGGCCTCGACAATCCTGTATACCTATTTCGGGCTGATGGACTGCATGAGCACGATCACCAAATACACCGTGATCGCCACGCACCTGTTGCTGCTCCTGGGGCTTTCGCAATGCGGCGCGGTCTGGTCGGTTGATGCCTGGGTTCGGCGGCGGAACGCGGCTGGAATCGTCGATGAAGCGTCGCTCCGTTCCGCCATCTGGCCGCAGCGACTCGTGCAACTGCTGCTGGGGTTCATGTACTTCGGGGCGGCGATCACCAAGATGCACACTCCCGCCTTTTTCAGCGGCGATCAGTTGATGTACTGGACGATGACCTACATCAACAATCAGCATCCGCTGGGAGACTTGCTGTCGCAGTACCCGCTGGTGCTGTCGGTCTTCGGTTACGTGGCGATCACCTGGGAGATCGTCTTCCTGTTCACCGTCTTTCAGCGCTGGCTGAAGTGGTGGGCGCTGGGAATCGGCGCGCTATTTCACATCATGACCGCCTTCACGCTGGGGTTGTTCATCTTTCCGCTGGTGATGCTCGCGTCGTATCTGGCGTTCCTCACCCAGTCCGAGGCGCAGGCCATCGGCGAATTTCGCTGGCTGCGTCGCCTGGCGGACCGGTTGCGCGGTGGACTGCAACGGATCGAGGGGGCGCTCCCCGTGCAGCGCGCCGGCTGGCGACCGAAATGGCTGAGCGCCGCGCTGTTCGCGGTGACGTTGGGTGGGGTCTGCCTGGCGGGCGTCGAGCTCGAACACCAACTGGACCATTACCGGCTCCGCGGCGCCAACGGTCCGCAAGCCTTGCGCGAACTGCCCCAGGAAGATGTGGACCGCCTATTGTCCGGAGACGCACCGCTCCGGCAGGCGGATAAACTCCAGGCGTTTGACCTGGGAGGAATGATCGTCGGTGAGCACCTCATCGACCGGCGGCGGCAATTCCGTCAGGGGGAAGGAATCATGGTGCAAGCGACTTTCAGTCCTCCGCATGAAGACCTGTGGCTGGAGTGCATCCTGACCGAGGCCCGCGAGGAAGTCGATCCGGATGGCACGACGCAGGTTGTTCCAGGGAAGTTGATGCATCGCGTTGGGCAAATCGTTCCCCGTGAAAACTTCCGCAGCAATTTCATCTTCCGATTGGCGGAGACGAGTCCTCCGGGAGAGTATTTCCTGAAACTGCGGAGCGGTTCGGAGGAGATCGGACGCCGACGGTTCACGCTGCTCCCCAAGGTCCAGGCCCCTCACGCCGATTGAAGTGTCGTTTTTCCGCTCCCAGGCGGACCGGCTGGGAACGATCCTGACGTTGAATCCGGCAGACTTCCGTCGTTTTCCGGGGATCGTCGTACTGACTCCCTCCCAGTTGTTGGCGTCCGGCGGAGTCGCCTGACGTCCTGCACAGCCTGTTTTTTGATTCCTTTCTTTTCTTCACCAAAGGCGTGCGTAAGTTTCTAGTTTATCCTGCAATTGAGCTTTGCGACCGGGTTGCCGTAGGGTTGATCTTCCGTAACGGCAAGTTGTAGGATTGTCATGTGCAGAAATTCGAGAGGATCCCAACATGCCAACGCATTTTACCGCCACCGTCGTTGACGGCGCATTCAAGACGGATCAGCCGTTGTGGCTGGCAGAGCAGACACGCGTCAGGCTAACAGTCGAGCCAGTTGTCGAGACGATTGCATCAGCACAGGCTTGCGAGGCGTTCAAATCGTGGATTTGCCAAAACTCCCTGCGTGGCTTAGGTCGCCGCCTGACTCGCGAAGAACTGCATGAACGCCATTGATGCCAACGTGTATGTCTACACCTTGGACGCGGATGAACCGGTCAAGCAAAGGAAAGCCGTCGAGTTGCTCGACCGGCTTGCGCTGACGCCTGTGGAAACGGTGATTCTTTGGCAGGTCGCCAGCGAATTTCTCGGCCAACTGCGACGATTCGAGGCCAAAGGGCTCCTGACAGCAATGGCGGTCGAGGCTGGTTTCCAACGCTTCCGAGCCACGTTTGCCTTGCGCATTCCCACCGATGATATCTTCCAGGCGTCCTTTGATCTTCGTTCACGTTTCAGCCTTTCCCACTGGGACAGCATGTTGGTGGCCGCGTGCCAGGAAGCCGGCATCACCGCGTTGTACTCCGAAGACATGGCGGCCGGCATGAATTATGATGGCGTTGCCATCGTGAACCCCTTCGCCTGAGAGGCCGGGCGGCGAAAACCTTGGCTTGCTACGACAACGGAAAGTTCCAGGAAAAGTGAATGGGGTCTGTTGCGGGAGCGACGCGCGCCGTGCGAAGAAGAATGGCCGTGACACCACCCAACGCCAATTCCGCCTGACATTCCCGGCATGGTCTGTTATGATCAATCAGCTGGATTGAACCGGTTCCACGCCGAGCCGTCGCCAACCAATCCCCGCTGGGGATCTTCTGGGAAGCGCAGCCCCGCGGGGAGTCTCCGCGTTGGGACGACCATTGTCGTTCCGCCGCGCATTTTTGCCGCCGCGGACCCCCACGGCGGCCGTCCGTAACGGAGGGAATCGCAACATGTCCTCACCCACTGTGAGAATACGACACGCGTGGTTGGCTTTGGGGTTGGCGACTTGGGGATTGTGTGCCTGGGGGAAAGAGCGGCCGGCCTTCTACGGAGAAGCGGCGCCGCGAACTTCCGGTGACGCCGTGGAGATCGATGCTCCTATGCCGGTCGCCACTGGAGCGCCGCAACAGGCGTTCTTCTTCGTTCCCGACCAGCCTCCCAAAGGTGACGATTCGCCCAAAGAGTTCAACAACGAGGCGGTGAGGAAACGCAAAGCCGGGGGAGCCAATCCGGACGAGGGGACCGATCCGTCCGGCCCAGGGGTGAAACCGCCAACTTCTCCCGCAGCCCGGCCAAAAAAGAAGCCGGCCGCGGCGCGGATTCCCTCTGCGGAATCCGATCCCGGCTCTTCCGGGACCGAGGGAGCGGCAGGAGGCGTCGAAGGGAAAGACGTTCCGAAGCGGCCGGCGCGAGTCAAGATTCCTACGATTCCCGCCGAGGGGCCGCCGGACAAAGTGTGGAATGACTACTTCAAAACGCATCAGCCCGACCCGGTGGCGGTCAGCGATGTCGTCTTGCGCCTGAGCACTGCCAAAAAGGTCGAGCATGTGATCGCCTGCCTGGAAGCGGCCATCACCCACGGCTACTCGCAGCCGTGGATGTACACGGTTCTGGCGCTGACGATGAAAAACGCCGGGCGTCCCCAGGAGGAGATCGAGCGCGTGCTCCTGTCGACGGTCGACTTCAGCGCCGTTAACGTCGACAACCTCATTTTCTCGGGAGCGTTCCTGACAAGATATGGCGCCAAAGCGCGGGCGCTGGAGTTGTACCGGCAGGCTTCGCTCGTCGACATCACCCGGCTCGAGCCGTACGTTCTGGGACTCAAACTGGCCAGTGAGCAGCAGGAACCGGAGAGTGTGGTGTGGGCGGCGACCGGGATTCTGACGCGGGCCTGGAATAAAGACCACGAAAGGCTCCACCGTGACGCCGAGGCGACGCTGAACGAGCTGGAAGCCACCCTGAGGAAAGCGGGGCGCGCCCAGGACGCGGACCGTGTGGCGCAGGCGTTGGCGGAAGCTCTGCAGCGCGATCTGGCGATCGAGCTGAGCTGGAGTGGAACGGCGGACCTGGACCTGCTGATTGAGGAGCCTTCGGGAGCGGTCTGTTCGAGCGACAATCCCGCCACGACCGGCGGGGGAGTCTTCGTCCATGATGGCCAGGGGGTGACTGCCGAGGATGCTTATGACCGCTACGTTTGTCCGCGAGGGATGCCAGGGGATTATCGGGCCATCATCCGGTACGTACGCGGCGAGGTCGTGGGAAAGCGCGCCGTGTTGCGGATCGTGCGCTATCAGGGAAGCCCCCGCGAGGTGGAAGAGAGATTCACCGTGCAGTTGGCCGAAACCGACAAGGTGGTGCGGGTGAGCCTGACGCAGGGGCGGCTGAAGGATCTGACCGCAGCACCACTCCTGGATGCCCCCCGTGAGGATCTCGGGGCCGGAAAACGGAACGCTCGGGCGCTGGTCGGCAGGGAAGGCAGGCGGAGCGAGCGGGCTGGGGCACAGTTCGTCGCCGATCGCGAGCGACGGTTTGGAGCCCAGGGAGGGGTGGGGTATCAGCCGGTGATCACCGTTCTGAACGAAGGGGCGACGATGAGCGCTCTGGCGGTTGTGTCGGGGGACCGGCGCTATGTCCGGCTGTCGCTGAACCCGTTCTTTTCCGCAATTTCCGCGGTTTCCACGTTCAGTTTCATCAATGGCATCGGGGGCGGCGGAAACATCGGGGGAGGTGGTCCAGGGGGGGGCGGGGGCGGTCCGGGAGCCGGTGGTGGGGGGGGAATTGGCCCTGGCGCCGGCGCCGGAGGGGGTTTCCAGTAGTTTTTTGAATTTTTTTCAAGAATTTCCTGCCGCGCGCGAAGAACTGATTGCACGGGGGTCGAATGGCGACCGCTCCGGCAGACATCTTGGGGCGCGTTCCGCGATCACACGGAGAGGAGATTCGATCATGTTGAAGAAAGCGATTTTGGGAGGGGTTTCGGCGGTGGTCCTGAGCACGCTGGTGTTCGGCCGCGACGTGGTGAGTTACATCAAGACGGCGGGGACTTCGGCCCGCGACGCCATCAAATCCGAGGTGCCGATTGAATTTCAGATTCAACGGGCGCGGGACATGGTGGAGAACCTGGTTCCCGACATCCGGCAATGCATGCATGTGATTGCCGAAGAAGAAGTCAGCGTCGAACAATTGCAGCGCGAGATCGCCCAGGCCGAAACCGAGCTGGGGAAACAAAAAGGGGAGATTCTGGCCCTGAACCAGGCGGTGAGCCAGGGGCAATCGACGTATCGATTCGCCAGCCGAACGTACACCGCCGGCGACGTGAAGCGCGACCTGGCGGCCCGGTTTGAACGCTTCAAGACGGCCGAGTCAACCTTGGGGAGCAAGAAGCACATTCTGGCCGCGCGCGAAAAATCGGTCGTCGCCTCGCGCGAAAAACTGGAGAACATGCTCAACGAGAAACGGAATCTCGAAGTCCAGATTGTCGACGTGGAAGCCAAGCTGAAGATGATGCAGGCGCATCAGACTGCCGCCACCGTCACGCTCGACAACTCGCAGCTCGCCCGCGCCAAGAAGCTCATTGGCGATCTGAACAAGCAGCTTGAAGTCAGCCAGCGCGTCCTCGACGCCGAAGGGAAGTTCTCCGGGCTGATCCCGGTCGACTCAGGCAATCTGGTTCCCGAAGACCTGGCGACGCAGATCGAAGAGTATTTCGGCAAGGAACCGCGTCCGGCCGCCGAAGAGGGCCCCGCGGTTGCCGACCGGAATTCTCTGTAACTTGATGTCGGTTCGCCGGGGGATGGAATTCTGACCTCATTCCGTTCCCCCGGCCACCGATCGCTTCGGATTGCCCGAAGCGATTCGCGATTCGTAAGATGGTGGGGCGGGTCGCCGGTTCAGTAATTCGCCGCGGACCACACAATAGCGCAAGGGGTGGCACATGCATTTGCTGGAACTTCTTCCGATCGATTGGCTGGCCAGTGTTTCGATACTGGCCGATCAAGCGTCGGATTCGACTTGGTTGGACAAAATCCTCCGCGAGAAGTCTCTATTTGTTTATGCGTTCCTGGTGCTAATCATCCTGGTCCCCTCCCTGGCGAATACGTGGTACAAGATGCGCGTCAAGGAATGGGAGACGTCGCTGAAGCTGGCGATGCTGGAGCGGGGGATGTCGGCGGAGGAAATTGCCGAGGTTCTGAGTGCCGGCTCGGCGAAGCGCTGCTCCCGACCGGAGGATTCGGTCCTCAAAGCTCCCTCGGTCGAAGCGACAGGTCCGGTCTGAGCGCGTCCACTGGCAGTGCTGTCGTCGATGCGGGTCAATGCAGTCGAATTTCGAAGCGGCGGAATCATGAGTACCCTGGCCATGTCGGACTACGTGCTTGGAGCGACGCGGGAGGCGGGACGCAGCGAGCGCTTCCGGCTGTGGATCGATGGCGTCGGGGTGTATTTGCTTTGCCTGTCGGACGCCGTGACCATTGGCGGCCCGGCGGCCGAACAACCCGCGGACCTGTCGCTCCTGGCCAACCTCTCGCGCCGGCACGCCACGCTGCATCGCAGCGGCGAACGCTATGTGCTCCATGCCCACGCTCCCACCTGTGTCGCCGGCCGACCCGTTCATGACCGGGCCGACATGTGCGACGGGCACGACCTGCAATTGGGCGCCAACGTGCGGCTTCGCTTCCGGCTGCCGACGGTGATGAGCGGTTCGGCGCGGCTCGACTTTCTCAGCGATCATCGCCCGGCGCAGGCCGTGGATGGGGTGGTGCTGATGCACGACACCTGTCTGTTGGGGCCGCAGGCGGAAAACCACATCTGCTGTCCCGCGTGGACGCAGTCGCTGCTCTTGTACCGTCGCGATGGCGAGCTGTACTGCAAGAGCCGCGACGACGTGTTTATCGACAAGCAGCATCTCCCCGGCGGGGGGAAGCTGATCCCCGGCGCCACGGTGGCCGGCGCCGAATTGCGGTTTCATCTGGAGGAATTGGGATGAACCGGATCGACCCCCGCTGCGTTGAACGACTCACCAGACCTATGTCGCGAACGGTCGCATCCCGACTCGTTCCAGGACCGACACGATCGCCCGCTTTTGGTGCCCTGCCATGAAATTCACGTTTGCCCCCGAAGCGACTCCTCTGTCCGGCTTCACCATCAAGCGCGCCATCGATCGGGGCGGGTTTGGTGAAGTCTATTACGCGCTCAGCGACTCGGGCAAAGAGGTGGCGCTCAAGCTCCTGCAACGCAACCAGCAGATCGAACTGCGCGGGGTGCGGCAATGTCTGAATCTGAAACACCCCAACCTGGTCACAATCTTCGACATCAAGACCGACGCGGACGGGGATCACTGGGTGGTGATGGAGTTCGTCTCCGGCAAGTGCCTGGAGCAGGTGCTCCAAGATCATCCCAAGGGATTGCCTGTTTCGGAAGTGGAACAGTGGCTGAACGGGATGGCCGCCGGGATCGATTTTCTGCACGACCGGGGTATCGTCCATCGCGATCTGAAACCGGCCAACGTGTTTCGCGAGAATGGGGTGGTGAAAATCGGCGACGTGGGATTGTCCAAGTTCATCACCCCCAGTCGCCGCAGCGCCCAGACCGAAAGCGTCGGCACCGTCTATTACATGGCCCCCGAAGTGGCCCACGGCCGCTACGGCAGCGAACTGGACGTCTACAGTCTGGGGATCATGCTGTATGAGATGCTCACGGGGCGCGTCCCCTTTGACGGCGAGAGTACGGGAGAGATTCTCATGAAGCACCTCACCGAGCCACCAAACCTTCAACTGGTCTCCCCCGCGTTTCGGCCCGTGCTGAGCCGCGCTTTGGAAAAAGACCCCCAGCGCCGCACGCCAGGGGCGCGGGCGCTGGCCGACGAGTTCCGCCGCGCGGCGCGCGGAGAGCCGGTCGCAATGGAAATTCCTGCCACGCACTTCGTCGATGTCCAGCATCTGGAAAAGCAGATTGGCCAGGCGTCGCGCCAGGCGGTCAATGGCGCCGCCAACGGCGTGCCCCCCCAGTTCGCACGCACCCTCTCTCAACCCGCGACGCCGGCGGGACGCGATCCCGCGTCGTTCTCGCACTCCCACAGAATGCACAATG
Organism: Planctomycetales bacterium; assembly: GCA_046152955.1. Lineage (GTDB taxonomy): Bacteria > Planctomycetota > Planctomycetia > Planctomycetales > Planctomycetaceae > SIAF01. Next base: position 11,657 of record JBJXGA010000423.1, read on the forward strand.
GTTGGCAGCGATTCAGCGAAGAAGTGCGCGGCAATCGCTGGCTGGCGGTTTCGATTGTGATCGCCATCCTGACGATCGTTCCCAGCTATTTGGGGGGGTTCCCATTCGGGGGGGGGCGTTTCGCGCTCGCCTGGCTCTCGCCGCTGGCGTTCATTTATCTCACGTACTGGTTCATCACCAACGCGCACCGGTTGGCTCACAAGCCGGGTCCGGGAACACACGGGGACGCTGCCCGCCGAGGGCCACCTGCGGCGGCCCCCGTTGCGGCGCCGCTGGTGTCGCCGCCGGTGGCTGTTGTTTCACCTGCCCCGGTTGCGAAACCGGCGCCCCCTGTGGCAGCGTTCCGTCCGGCGCCGGTTCCGACGCCGACGACCGTCCGTCCGATTGCGTTGCGATCGCGCGTTGCCGACCTCACGTCGTCGATGACGCTGGCCGTGTTTTGGAGCCTGACGGTCTCCGTGTTGCTGGCGCTGGCAGCGCGGAAATGGGAATGGCCCAATTTGGCGCTTCCGGGAAGTTCGAGCTCTTTGGCGCATCAGACGGGGCTGTTTGCCCTGACGACGATCCTGGGAAGCTGGGCCGTGTTGTTGATCGGGAAGTGGTGGGAAGGAACCGGCAAAGAAACGTCGGGACGCCGGCTTGTGGCGACGGCCCTGGGGGCCGCGGTCGGCGCCTGTGGCTTCTGGTTCGGCAACACCTTGTTCGTCGAGCCGACATTTGACAGCGTGTTTCCGGGAATGGTGGAGGCGGTGGGCCAGTTTCCGCTGCTGGAGCCGCACCCCGAGGTCTCGATCAACGGTTTCCCGGCGCAGACCCCGACGCTGGCGGGCTTCGTCACATTCTTCGCCGCGCTGTTTGCGCTCCGCCGCTGGTGGTGGCAGGCGGACGCATTTCGCGTCAGCAAGGTGCGTCTGCGATCGCTGCTATTCACCGGATTCGTGGCGTATTTCATTCCCGCGCTGCTCCGTTTTCCACAAGGTTGGGGGGTTGCCTGGGCGATGGCGATTTCGACGGTCGTGCAGTTGTCCGCTCCGTGGATCGCTCCCGGCGATCGGCCGGCGCTCGTCGCCGCCAAACCAGCCACGGCTGCCGCAGTCGGCGCCTGAATTCAGCAAGAGGAATAGACCATGTCACAGAGTGTTACCCATCTGGCGTTCCCCGTTCCCTGGATCGGCATAGGAGTGTTCGTGCTGCTCATCGCTCTGGCGGGGGTGATCGTGCTCAGCGTTCTGATCGCCTCGCGGCACTCGCTAACGATTTGGCGCAGAATCAAGAGCGCCCTGGGGGTGTTGGTGTGGATCGTTCCCGCGGCCGGAGTCATTGCCCTGGTCGGAATCCGCACCGGTCGGCAGATGGAGGTCTCGGTAAGTCAGCCTCTTGCCGCAAATGAATTTGTGTCCGACCGGAGTCTGCCGGCCGAGGCTGCGGACCAATTCTCAGTGGCCCCCCTCGGACGAACGAGTCCGGCCGAGATGGAATTCCGGCTGCATGTCCGCAAGGTCGCCTCGGACGAGCCGGAATGGGTCAAAGGGGCTTCGATGATCGACGGGCGACCGCAGGTGGTCGTCAGCAGCGAACGCTTCGTGACGCTGGCCGAAGCGGAGCACCAGGTGACGCAATGGGCGTTGTTCCGCGTTCGAGAACATTTTCAGCATGATTTTCCCGGCTGGAACGTGTGGCCGGCGGCGATCCCCATTCTCGATCAGCACGCGGTCCGTGATCTGGTGGCGGAGGTCCGCGACAAAGATTTTGGCAACGGCGTAAATGCCAAGATTTACCGAGCGCATTTGCGGCTCGATTTCACCCCCAAACTGCGCGACTCGCTCTCGGTCGCCTGGCGCGAGTCGCTCGCCTCCCGCCGCCTGACCGCCATGGGAGGCGTTTTGGGGCTGACCACGCTGATGCTCGGAACAGCCGCCGGCTACTTCCGGCTGGATCTATTGACCGCGGGTCTCTACCGCCGCCGTCTGAAATTGGCCGCCCTGGCCGTCGTCGCCGCCGCCAGCCTGGCGGCGATGGCCGTGGTGGGGTAAATGGCAGCCTCGAATGGTTGCAAAACTGGATCCTCATGTGGCGGCGTCAGTGGCCAACGATCGAACCAAAGGTCGTTGTCGGACGCGCATCGGTAGCTTCGCTAGGTGTCTCCCCCCTCACCCGTAGTCCGTGGGATACGGTCAGTTGGCTGGTGATGTCGGCGGCGAATCGATGAATTCGTCGGGATGGGATTTCACGTACTCATCGAAGATCGAAATCCACGAATCTTTCATCGCGAATTGCTGCCCGGCGGCGGATTTCAAGGCTGTGACGGTAGTTAATCCAACAGCTTGGCCGTTTGGGACGTATTCCGGAAGGGATGGTGCATTTCCATCGGTCTGGTTTTTTTGTAATGTGGCGTGCGGTCTGCGCAGGCCACTGGCGGCTTGAGCGGCGGTGGGGAATTCCTGGCGAAGAAGACGCGCCGCCGGGGTTCGCCGGTCCGCAATGCGTTCAGAATGTTTCAGGGAATCCAGGATGCCCGACAACCCGGTAGAGATCGGTACAGCCCGCTGCGGTCGCGATCAGCCGTTGCTGTTCATTGCCGGGCCCTGCGTCATTGAGTCGCAGTCGCTCGTCCTGGAAGTGGCGCGGCGGTTGAAGGACTTGCGGGATGAACTGGGGATCTCGCTGATTTTCAAGGCGAGTTTCGACAAGGCGAATCGGACCAGCATCGACAGTTTTCGAGGACCGGGGCTGCACGCGGGATTGGAGATTCTGGCCAGGGTGCGGGAGGTCACCGGGCTGGAGGTGCTGACCGACGTGCATGAGGTGCATCAGGCGGAGCCGGCGGCGCAGGTGTGCCGCGTCCTGCAAATTCCCGCCTTTTTGGCCCGCCAGACCGACCTGGTCGTGGCGGTGTCGGAGGCGACGGCCCGGCATGGCGGTGTGGTGAACATCAAGAAGCCGCAGTTTGTCGCTCCCGAGGATATGGTCCATGCCGTGCGGAAGTGCGTGGCGGCGGGCAATCCGCGCGTGCTGCTGACAGAACGGGGAACGACGTTCGGGTATGGGCGGTTGATCAACGACATGCGGGCCATCCCGATCATGCAGGGGCTGGGGGCGCCGGTGATTTTCGACGCCACGCACAGCGTTCAGCTCCCTGGGGGGCCGACGACCGGGGGGCAGCGGGCAATGGTGGCGTTCCTGGCGCGGGCCGCTGTCGCCTGCGGCTGTGACGGGCTGTTTTTTGAGACGCATCCGAATCCGGATCAGGCCCCCAGCGACGGGCCGAATATGCTCCCGCTCGACCAGCTTCCGGCATTGATCCGGCAATTGCTGCGGCTGCGGGGAGCGCTGGCCGAACCGACGCCGAACTAAGGAACACAATGAGCAGCCAGAGGGTGGGAGTCCATTCGTTCGAAAACGGAGTCTGGCGGGTTGTCCTGGCGGCGTGGCTGGGAGGACTGCCAGCGCTGCTGGTCGGCTGCGGGAACGATCCGAGCAGTTCCACGGGAACGACGGGACAATCCAGCGGCGGATCGGGAGTTGTTGTCGGGGGCGCCGACGACCAGTGTGCCGAAATCGTCGCGAACATCCACGACACGTTTCAGTTGCAGCGCCTGGGGCAGGTGACCACCGTCGTGGACGGGGTGGCCCGGATGAACGACTGGCGGCGTTCGTGCGCTGCGGCTTTGCCGTCGCTGGGGGAATTGCCCGAATCGGTCGCAGGCGCCATGAGTTCTGCGCGAAAAGAGAATCTGCATGCCGCCAATTACACGCTGCGGGACGGTGAGCACGTGCGGGACGCGATGCTGCTGCGGTCGGTCGCGCGGTATGCGTTTGGACCGGCACAAGCCGGGCAGGACGAATTGGCGCGAGTGGTCCGCGCGTTTGAATTCGTGATTCGAACCATCGAACTGGCCCCCCCCCGTTCGCGCGATTTGCCCCTCACCCAGTACGAGGTTCTGCTTTTGGGAAAAGGGTCGGCGGCTGACCGCGCGTGGGTCTTCGCCAGCCTGCTGCGGCAGGAGCGGATGGACGCGTTCCTCATTGCTCCTGGCTCCCAGGACCAGTCGGCAGCCGAGAGCGCGGCGCCCTTCCTCGTGGGAGTGCTTCTCGACGAGCGGGTCCATCTGTTCGATCCACAACTGGGACTTCCGATCCCCGCGGCGGTCGCCCCGGCAGAGAACTCAGGAGGGCCGGGGGTGGCCACGTTGGAGGAGGTCGTCGGTGATCCGGCCCTCCTGCGGCAGCTCGACGCCGGTCCCGACGCGCAGTATCCGCTCACGGCGGCCCTGTTGGAACGGCCGGCCGTGTGGTTGATCACCTGTGATCCCTACTCGGCCGATCGGCTCAAGCTGTTGCAGGCGGAATTTACCGGAGCGCAGTCGATGGTCATTTCCGATCCGCTGCAGGATGCCGCCGACGTTCCGGGGTTGTGGTCGCGCGTGCGCAGCGCCGGTCGCGATCGCTGGAGCGACGAAGCCATGCGCGTCTGGGGATACCCGGAGGAGCAGATGTCCCGGCATGCCGCCCTGGGAGCGGACGACCAGCAGGCGTTGGCCGCACTGTTCCTTCCGTTTCAGGCGTTTCTGACGGTCGCGGATCACCCGCGGCTGGGGCACCGTGTCCTTGTGGAACAGGAAGAAATTAAGGATCCGGCCGCTGGAATATACGACCCGGAAATCCGGAAGAACCTGCGCACGACGACCGGCTCGCAGATGCGGTCACGGCTGACGCAGCTCGACGGCGACTTTGCTGCCGCGGTTCCAAGCTACCACGAAGTGTGGCGGAATTCGCGAGAGGTGGTGCAACTTGGCCCCCCACCGGCGGTCCTGTTTCTGCACCAACGGGCCATTGACGACGCCAGTTTCTGGCAGGCCCTCTGCAAATTCGACCAGGGGGAGTATCGGGTGGCGATCGATCACTGCCTGCGCTATCAGCGTCAACACGAGCAACAGCCCGAGCAATTCGGCGTCTGGATCCGTCAATGCCGCTACCTGCTGGCCCTGAGCTATGCCGCGCTCAAGAACTACAAAGACGCCATCGCGGAATTGTCCCCGGTGGAGTCGGACGATCCGGAATACGCAGCATACCAATGGCGGATTCGCCAGTGGTCTCGGTGAATGTCACCGCTTCATCGGCGCACGTGGTATTGGCTGCGGGGGGGCGGAGCGTTGCAGGATGTTGGCGTGGTGCTGGGCTTCGCGGCTGCGCAGTTGTTGCTGGTACAGGGAGACGATCGTTTCCCGCGCTTGCCGATCCGCCGGATTGAGGTCCAGGACGCGCTCCAATGCGGCAACTGCGCCGCGCAGGTCGCGGCGCGCCAGGGCGATTTGCGCGTCCAACTGCTGGTACTGCGCCTGGCGCGGATTCAGGGCGATCAGCCGGGCGACGTGCCGTCCGGCGGCTTCCCATTGCTTGTTTCCCGCGGCGATCAGCGCTCCGCCCGACAACAGCGCCTCGTGATCGGGGGCGTGTTGCAAGCCCGCTTCGATTGTGGCCAGCGCGTCTGTCGAACGCTGCAGGCTGAACTGCGCGTGTGCCAGAGCCTCGATCGCGTCGGCGTCTCCCGGATCGCGTTCGACCGCTTCGACCAGAATCCGCGCCGCCTCGCGCAGGTGCCGCTCCAGGACCAGTTCGGGGTGCTCCGATTCCAATTGCATGAGGGCCACTCCCAGATCGCGCTCCTCTTCGGGAGCGGGGGAAGTCTTCGCGCGGTCCGGAAACAGTGCCAGGGGCCAGGTGGGATCGTCGTCCATAGCGGCGCGAGACGTGGCTGTCGCGGCGCCGGGCCAGCGGGGAATGCGGTGGTCGGTCATCGCGGCGTGCTGCACCTCCGAGGGGATGGCCGGCATGTGACAGGCGATGCAGTTATCGGCGGGGTTGGTTTTGGCGCGGAGGGCGGCGTCCTCGGGGCACGCCTGGGGGCTGTGGCAGGTCTGGCATCGCGCGCGGTAAAACTCTCCCTGCTTTGACGCGGCTGGTCGGCGATGCGGGTCGTGGCAGGTGATGCAGGCTAAACCCTCGGGACTTGCCAGATGGCAGCGGCTGAATCGCATTTGTTCCTCGTGGCTGGTGACCGCCGCCGGGTCGTCGGAGGAATCGCGCCGCGTGAACACCGCCAGGATTTCCCGCAGGTCCAGACCCGGACGAAAATCGTCGCGGTTTCTCCCGCGCCGGACGATTCGAACCGTCCCCGCAAGATGGCATTGCTGGCAGACTCCGTCGCGCAGCGCTGGCTCCAGGTGGCGTGGATTGACGATCGTGTCGTCGGGGATTTCGCTGCCGACGGTGTTCGCCTGGCGTTGGGCCACATGCAGCGCTCCGGGTCCGTGGCACCGTTCGCAGCCGATCGTCAGTCCGGTGAACGTGGGCGGGTCATACGTGTTGAGCGTACCCGGTCGATGATGCGCCCGGTGGGCGTGGCAATACACGCAATCGGGAAGGATCGGCCGCGTGAAGTGGTGGTTCTGTTTTTCAAAATTCGGTGAAAGATCCCATCGCTCCTGCTGCGGATACCACGTGATGGGGGACATCCACAGCGTGTTGCCGCGGTGGAGAAGGTAGGAGCGACCGTGGCTCCCCGCCCCCACGGCAAACGCGACTGCTTCGGATTTTTCGTGGACGAGGTTCCCTTGTCGATCGAAGCGCTGTTCCCGATGCAGGATTCGGTCTCCCTCGCGGAGGACGGAGTAGGTCAAACCGTCTGCGGAAAATTGAACCGGTTCGTCGTTCTCCGATACGTCCAGCGTCCCGTTCACCAGGCGCATCGACTGCCCCATCGGATGGAGCGCGTATGAGTCGGCGATCTCGGCATGGCAGGCGGTGCATGCCGCGTCGCCGACATAGGCCACCTCTGGGTGCGTGTTGCGGTAGGGAGACGCTGTCAGGGGTGGGGGAGGAACGACGCTCGGGACCGGTTCAACGTCGGATTGGCGACCGGAGGAACAGCCACCGGCGGCTGCCAGACTCAGGAAGGCCAGCCATAAGAACGGTCGTAGCATGAATTGCGCTCTGAAAACTGGGCCCCGCATCGTGCCCCAAGAATTATCCTGGCCTACAGCAGGATCGGCCGTACGACCTGCCCATGCACGTCGGTCAGGCGAAAATCCCGCCCCGAAAAGCGGTACGTCAGTTGGGTGTGTTCAATCCCCAGGCAATCCAGCAGCGTGGCGTTCAGATCGTGAACGTGGACCGGATCGCGCACCACGTTGTTACTGAACTCATCGGTTTCGCCGTAGGTCAGGCCGGGACGAACTCCCCCGCCGGCCAGCCAGACGGTCGAGCAATAGGGGTGATGATCTCGTCCGTAATTCTCCGCTTCGAGCTTGCCTTGCGCATAGGGGGTGCGGCCAAATTCACCTCCCCAAACGATCAGCGTATCTTCCAATAACCCCCGTTGTTTCAGGTCTTTGAGCAGTGCGGCGCACGGGCGATCGACGTCCCGGCACTGCAGCGCCAAATCGCTGGGGAGGTTGTAATGCTGGTCCCAGCCCCGGTGGTAAAGCTGAATGAACCGGACGTCCCGCTCGGCCATCCGCCGCGCCAACAGGCAGTTGGCCGCAAATGTTCCCGGCGTTCGCGCCTCCTCTCCGTAGAGCCGAAACGTCGACTCCGGCTCCGACGCCAGATCGCTCAACTGAGGCATCGAAGTCTGCATGCGAAAGGCCATTTCGTATTGGGCGATCCGCGTCTGGATTTCCGGATCCAGCAGCGTCTCGTACTGCTTCTGATTGAGATCGCGGATGGCGTCCAGCATCCGGCGACGTCCCCGAGGGGTGATCCCCAGCGGATCAGCGAGATACAACACCGGTTCCCCGGAGGTCCGAAAACTGATTCCCTGATGATTGGAGGGGAGGAACCCAGCGCCCCACAGCCGGGCATACAGCGGATCGGCCGGCCGCGCGGCGCTCCCCCGCGACAGCAACACGACAAACGCCGGCAGATCGCGATTCTCGCTCCCCAGGCCATAACTGATCCAGCTTCCGAAACTGGGGCGGCCCGCAAGCTGATGACCGGTTTGCATCAGCGTCACGGCCGGGTCGTGGTTGATCGCCTCGGAATGGACCGAGCGTACGATGCACAGGTCATCGGCACAGGTGGCAAGCTGCGGCAGCAATTCGGTAAACCAGGCGCCGGATGCGCCGTGCTGCGCGAATTGAAAGCGGGAGGGAACCACCGGAAAGGCCGTCTGCCCGGAGGTCATGCCGGTCAGGCGCTGCCCCTTGCGGACCGAATCCGGAAGTTCTTCGCCGTGCCGTTTGATCAGGTCCGGCTTGTAGTCGAACAGATCGAGCTGCGATGGCCCGCCATGCATGAACAGGTAGATGATCCGGCGGGCGCGGGGCCGCAGATGGGCCCCCCCCGGTGTGATCGAACCGGACGACCGCTCCTGGGGGGCGGCGGAGGAGCGCCCGGCCAGCAGCGAGGCGAGCGCCCAGCTTCCGATGCCCAATCCGCCGGTGCGCAGCCACGCGCGCCGTGTGCGGGCCTTGGGAAGCCTCTGTCCAGTCGATGGATCGGATGGGAGCTTGGAATTCAATTCGAGATCACCTGGGGAGAAACGCTGGCCGACGCGCATGATACCTGGACCGCCGTCAGCGATGCCACTGGAACCGGGCCGGGCGCGGAGGTGGCACGATCGGGGAAGCATGCATGACCCATGCCGTTGCTACGACCGGACCCTCCCCGGACAGACCGCGACGCGGCCAGTCGAATTGCCTGTTCTGCCAGATTGAGTCGTGACGATTTCACCGTCGCGTCAATTGACAAGTGACATTCCCTGTTCCTGCGCATCGGCGGGGGACCATTGTCAAACAGTGCCGATGGCAACGCCTTTGCGGATCGAAGCGGATTTGAGGCGTTTCGGGCCGTGTCATCACATAGTCAACTTGGATTCGACCGCCAGGAGTCTTCCGGAATTATGGTTCTCCGCAACGTTTGGAGTTTCATCTTCGCCGGCGCGCTGATGGCCGCCTCCCCCATGATCGGTGGAGACGACATCGCGCCCCCTCCGGCAGAGACTCCCGCGGAATCGGCGACCAGTGAAGAATCGGTGCCGCAGCCCTCGGCCGGCCAGGCTGAGCCCCCCTCCAAGGAAGAGGAAGCTGAGCCACAGGCCGAAAAAGAGCCAGCCGCCCCCCAGCCTGCCACCGCCGAGTCGGCGAAACCTGCGGAGTCCAATACCACTCCCCAGGGCCCGGAGCCGACTCCGGCCCCCGTGATCGAACAGTCTCCAGAAGCGCCCCGCGCGGAGTCGACCAAGACGGAGCCGGCAAAGCCCGCGGCGGACGCAGCCAAACCAAACGACAAGACCGCGGCCCCTACAGAGAGCGGGACAACTCCGGCCTCCAAGCCGACCCCTCCCAAGGATCCGCTGGCCGAACTGGTCGATCAGGCGATCGTCGAGACGAGCAAGCGGAAACTGACCGCCGGATTGCATACCCCCTGGCAGGTGGTGCATGGCATTCTGGCGCTGCGGTGGGAGTTGATGCTGCAACAACCCTCGTCGTCTGAAGATGTGAGTGGCATCGAATGGATCACCAGCGGCGTGTATCACGACGGTCTGCCACTGTGGGAAGCGACTCCCTACGGCGGACGCGGCCATCCGTTCACCCGCCCGTATGCCTTTGAAGGGCATCCCACGCAGTTCATGGGCTATATGACGATGGCCAACATCCCGCTGGACTACGAAGTCCAGACCCCCACCAAGGTGGTCACGATGCGCGACATCGTGAATGACGCCAAGATGCAGGTCCGGGAAGGAGTCGAGATCACCTGGACGCTGTGGACGCTGGCTCACTATGAGGAACCCGACGCGCAATGGTTCAACGCTGCCGGGGAACCGTGGAGTATCGAGCGGCTGATGCGGCTGCAAATCAACGAACCGGTCACGTCGGGGGCCTGCGGCGGCTGTCATGGACTGTTTGCGCTGGCGTACGCTCGCAATATGTACCTCTCCACCGGCAAACCGCTACGGGGGGTGTGGTTTGAAGCGGACCAGAAGATCAAGCGGTACATTGAAGAGGCCCGTGGACTGCAGAATGCCGATGGATCGTTTTCCACGAACCACTTCAAGGGCCCCGGTTTCAGCGAAGACTTTCCGACCCGCATCACGACCTCCGGGCACCAGTTGGAATGGCTGATGATCGCCCTGCCGCAACGGCGACTGAAGGAGGAGTGGGTCCGCCGCGGAATCGCTTCGGTCGCCAGCGATCTGGTGAAAAACCGGCATGTCGCGTCGGACTGCGGCCCGCTGTATCATGGGCTGCACTCGCTCGTGGTGTATCGGCAGCGGACGGTTCCCGGCTACCTGATTCCCAAGTTCAATTCGCACGTCAAACTCTCGGAACGGAAGACGAAATCAGCCGTCGCCAGCAAACCGGTGGAACCGGTTCGCGAGGCGCGCCGCGAGTCCCCCGAACCACGAGAAGCCCGAACTGAGTCGCGTCCGGCCTCTCGTCCATCCCGGCGGGAAGCAGGGGAGACCTTGATGCCTGACGTGAAGCCCGGTCCAAACGGCGCCTCACGCAAGCGCAGCCCCTCCCCTGGGAGAATCTCGCACAAGATGGATGAGCTGCTGCGGAAGTGAGCGCGGCTTTCGCAACTACTCGACGAACACGAATTCCTTGACATTGAACAGGACGTGCGCCAGGTCGGCCCAGGGGCGGACCGGATCGTCGGGCGATTGGCGGGATTGCGTGGCGAGGAATTCCAGCGCCTCGGCCAGTTCTGTCTCGGTCGGCTCGCGGGAGTAGGCGGCGACGTACATCTCCCGCAGTCGACTGGCGTTGTCGGATGATTCGGCAGCCACGCGCCTTCCCCAGACCTCCGCTTGCTCGACCACAAACGGGTTGTTCATGAGCGCCAGGGCCTGCGCCGGGACGTTGGAGACGCTTCGGCGGCCAATCGTCGAAAACGGGACCGGGTAATCGAACGCCAGAAACATCGGCGTCAAGAAATTTCGGCGGACGCTGATGTACAGGCTGCGACGGCCGTCTCCATCCAGCGGACCGGAGTTCGCCGGGCGACCGCGCCCCACCATGAACGGAGTCAGGTGCGGCAAAACGCTGCCGCCGACGGGCGCCGCATTGAGGCGGCCCGAAATCGCCAGGATGGCGTCGCGGATCGCTTCGGCCTCCAGTCGCCGCAAATTCATCCGATGCCACAGCTTGTTCTGCGGATCGCGCTCCTGGGACAGTTCGTCGAGAGGCTGGCTCGACATCTGATAGGTTCGGGAGAGCAGCAGCAGGCGCTGCAGTCGCTTGAGGGACCACGAATTGCCGCGCTGGTCCGCGGGGGCTGTGAGCTGAGTCGCCAGGTAGTCAAGCAACTCCGGGTGCGTCGGCGGCTGACCCATATTGCCGAAGTCGTCCGGAGTCCGGACGAGTCCCTCTCCCATGTGGAGTTTCCAGAGTCGATTGACGATGACTCGCGGCAAGAGGGGATTCGTTGGATCAACGACGCGCCGCGCCAACTCCAGACGCCCGCTCCCGGCGGCTGGGGGGGGCTGGTCAACGCCGGCCACCGCTTCCAGGAACCGGCGCGGAACCACGTCGCCGAAGCGGTGGGGGCTGCCCCGAAGGTGAACGCGGTCGTCCTCTCCCGTCCCATCGCAGATCGCAATCACCTTGCGGCGGTAGTGAATCTGTGCTTCAAGTTTCTGGAATTGCGCGGTCAACTCCGCGAGCGCGGAAGCCACTCTGGAATCAGTGGGGGACTCGGTGGAGAGTGCTTCCCCCGGAAGTCGTGGCTCCAGCAGCCGGGCGTTCGAAAGCCACTGGGCAACGCTTCGCGCTGCTTGCGCCTGGAGCGGATCGGCAGGTGGCTGACGGGGATTGCCGCCGCTCTTCGACGAACCCTTCAGGAGTGCTTCGAATCCGCGGGCTAATCGCTCCGCTGAGTCGATCCGGTCATCCTGGATCAGGAGCGCGGAAACGGGATTGGGGGGTTCCGCCGGGGGTTCGGCGCTGTCGGAAAAGACAATCCGGTCGATCGCCAGGAAACCGTCTCCCGTATCCATCAATTCAATGTAGGCATTGTGTCCGATCCATTTGCCGACTTCTTGTGTTTTCCACTGGAAAGAGTCGGGTTTGTCGAGAGGGAGTTTGAGCCCGCCGTAGATCGGGTTTTGCAGGTACTGCAGACTGTCAACGATCAAATGGATGGCGGTTCCCCGTCCGGCGGCGCGATAATGGATGAACGGGCGATCGATGGAAAACGTCCGCGACCGCAGCACCCCCTCAAGCCGCAGCGACAGGTGGCCGCTGTGTGCCAGGCGATGGCCAGGTTCAGATGTAGATTCCTCAAGGGGGGCTCCCGCCAGCGGCCTGGTCGAGGTCGGCGCCGAGCCGAACGCCTCGCCGTTGACGAACCATTCCCCGAAATCCTCTCCGGAAAAATCCTCGAAGAGCGTGGAACGGGAGGATGCCTCTTGCCGGGCCTGCGATTGCCCCCGCTGTTCCTGGCGGAACCGCGCGAAGTCCTCCCGCGAGGGCGAACCGGGGCGCGCTCCCCAAAGGGCGAGCAGATGCAGCGGATCCTGCGGATCGCTCCGGGCAAAGTCCCGCAGGTAGCGCGTCCAGGCGGCCAATCGGTCCACCTTCAGTTTGTGCTCGCGAGCCGAGGCCAAAATGCGATCCGCCAGCGGCCCGGCGACCGGCGAGCGGCTGAAGGTGATCTGATCGACGCCGATGTTTCCCCAGCCCCCGGTTTCCTGATCGACAATCTCGAAATGCGCGCGCTTGCCTGCGAGACTGCGCACGTCGAACGAATTCCAATCCATGCGGTTGTCGTCCCGTCCCGTCGCCGTGCGGACGACTTTTCCCTCCACGTGCAGATTGAGGCAGGTCTTTCCGGCGTGGGCGCCTCCGCCGATCAGAAAGTGGATGTAGGGGAGCTTGATCAAGAACGACTCGGAGGTCAGCGTCCCGGTCAGTTCGTCGGTCGCGTCACGTTTCCCCTGTCGATCGAGCGCGGAGTGCGAATTGACAAATCCCTGGCCGAGCGCTCCGACTTCCCCCTGGTAGTCCGGCAGCGGACGGCGGTTGGGGACTTCGCCGAACGCTCTTCCGGAAACGGTCCACCGACCGTAAGTCGGCTGCTCGAAATCCTCAAATATCACTGCGTGATCAGGAGACGGTTGCGTATCCCCCGGAATGTTGCCACGGCTCTCGGCGGGACGCAGGACCGACAACGCGGCCGCCAGGTAATCTTCCAGCCGGTCCCTCAGGTCGGATGACTCGGCGGGGGTGGCCCGGCGGAGAAGCTCTCTCCGGCGATCGCGAAGTCGTTCCAGTTCCTGCACGATCTGCCGGCGTTCCTCCGGCGGATCGACGCAGGCGATTTGTCGCCGCGAGCTTTGTAGATATCCCGAGAGGGCGTAGTAGTCCTTCGTGGAGAGGGCGTCGAACTTGTGATCGTGGCAGCGGGCGCATCCGAGCGTTTGTCCGAGGAACGCCTTGCCGAACACGTCGATTTGATTGTCAAATCGCTCCGCCTCGTCCGCCCGGACGTCGACGGGCGAGTGTTTCGATTCGCCGAGAAACCAGAACCCCGTGCCGATGATCGACTCGTTGAAGCGTTCGACGGGATGCCGGCGCGGCTGGGGAAGCAGATCCCCCGCGAGATGCTCGATGACGAATTGGTCGTAGGGGAGATCCTGATTGAATGCGCGAACCACGTAATCGCGATACTCCGTCGCGTGCGGGATTTCGAAATCGAATTCGTGCCCCGAGGTTTCAGCGTAGCGAACCAGATCCAACCAGTGCCGAGCCCAGCGTTCACCGTAATGAGGCGAGTCGAGCAGTCGCTCGACGACCGCTTCATAGGCGCGCGGCGATTCGTCAGCCAAAAACGCGGCCAACTCGGCTGCGGTCGGGGGGAGGCCGGTCAGGTCAAACGTGACGCGCCGCAGGAGGGTCCGCTTTTCCGCCGGGCGAGCGGGTTTCAGCCCGGCCTCTTCGAGCCGGGCAAGGATGAACCTATCGACGGGGTTGAGAGGCCAGGCCTCGTCGTTAATGGACGGCGGGGATTGCGCGCGAATTGGCTGAAAGGCCCATTGCGCCGCTTTGCGTTCGTTCAGGTTGAATTCTTTGCCTGCCGGAGTGCCGGACGGGGAACCTGCCGGCCAGGGGGCGCCCCGCTGGACCCAGCTCGTCAGGTCCGCGATCTCTTCGTCGCTCAGTTTTCCTTTGGGAGGCATTTTGATGTCCCCCTCGTAACCGACCGCCTCGACGAGCAGGCTGGTCTCGGGTTGACCGGCCTCCAGGGCGGGGCCACTGTCCCCTCCCTGAAGCGCCGCTTCGCGCGAATCGAGCCGCAGGCCGGCCTCCTGTTTGTTCGCTCCGTGGCATTTCTGGCAATGTTCCACGAGCAGCGGACGAATCCGCTTTTCAAAAAGATCCAGGTCGTCCGGCGACGGCTCGGCGGCCACGAGACGGACCGATCGACCAGCCAGAAGAGCCAACAGCACCAGCAGAATGAAGGAGCGTTTCATCCTGGCGATGTTAGCCTATTCGGGACCGATTTTCATCCGCCGGAGGGATCATCCACGGACTGGGGATTGACGTGTTGGCCCGCGGGTTCTATGAGGTGCATTTCTGCAAGTCATCGACCCCGCCTGGCAGCCCTATGATGAGTTCCACCTGCAAAACCGGCCAACTCCGGATGCACCCCAATTTCGAACGACTGGCCGATCTGGCATGCGCCAGTCATGCTCGCGGGCGGGCGCCGGCTGGCATTGAGGAACGGGACATCACACTGGCCCGGCTCTACAGTCATGCCTTCCGCGGGCAGGTGATCGGCGCGTTCCATGCCACGCGCGAGGCGCTTGCTTCGGAACAGGCCACCGATCCTTTGGCAGCGGTCCACCTGGCCCGCGCGGGGGAGTTGCTCACCGACTTGGCCAATCGTTCGATGGATCAGGTGGGAGAGGACGCGCGGGCGCTGATCTCCACGTTCCATCACTATTGCACGTTCGTGGTCCGCACCGTCGACGCGCTGGATGCCGCTTGCGAACGGATGGACGCCCCCTCATTGCGGCAAATTCGGGATCGCTTTGTCGGCCATATGGAAGCGATTGCGGGGGGGAACGGGATTCACCTGACACAGGACACCGGCGTTCCGCCGCAGGGGAGCTTTGTTGTTCCCAATCTGGGAATCACCATCGTCCCCTTGGTCTATGGCGACCATCATTCCTGGAATCTCGCCTGGCTCGACAGCCGCCGGGCCGACGTCCCGTATCATCTGCATCGCGAAGGAGTGGAGATTCATCTGGGTTTTGGGCCAATGCATGGATACACCGTGTTGGGAGAGGCCAAGGCGGAATTGACTGAGGGGTATGCCATGCCGATTCCCCCCAACACCCGCCACGGCTACTCGAACATCGGGTCGCTGCCACACCACGTGCCGTTCATCTTCGGTTCGCTCACGACCGGGGGTTGGGGGGTGTTTCTCGATGTCGAGCCGCAACCGATCGAGCTGGAGCGGTTGGAGACGACGACCATCCGCAGTCATCGAATGAATCACACGATTTTTTTGGAGCGCGAAATCCATAAGGCGGCCGAAAAATTTACGTCGCTCCGCTATCCGCTGATTCCGGCGGAGGTCACCGATCGGGACGGAGTAGGCGGCCTGGAGCTGTCGATCGCCCGCGTCACGTCCCGCGGATTGGAACTGCGTCCCGAGCGGTTTTGTGCCGTCTCGGTGGTCCGCGGCCAGGGGATCGTGGAGATGGCCCAGGAAGCGCGCACGCTCCAGCCGCGCGACCATTTCGGCATTCCGGCCGGGGTCACCGCCCTGATCCGAGAAACGGGAGAGGAGCCGCTCGTGCTGATGGATGCGGTCCTCAAACCGGCGCGGCCGACCCGCTGGTGATCAGCACGCGACAAACCGGCATCAGTCGCGCTCGTCCAGCGGGACGAATTGCCGCGGGGCCGGTCCGATATACTTGCTGCGCGGTCGGATCAGGCGGTTGTTTTCGGACTGTTCGATCACGTGGGCACACCAGCCCGTGATGCGGCTGGCGACGAAGAGCGGCGTGTAGAGGTCCACCTCCAACCCCAGATAGTGATACAGCCGGGCGCTGGGCCAGTCGAGATTCGGAGGGAGACGTTTTTCCTCCCGCACGACCCGCTCGATTGTGTCGGCGATTTGCTCCAGCGAATCGTCCCCCTGCTGGGCCGCCAATTCCGCGCAGTAGGCCTTGAGCAGGACGGCTCGGGGATCCCCGTCTTTGTAGACCCGATGGCCGAATCCCATGATCCGTCGTTTTTGAACCAGCGCCTGGCGAACCCAGGTTTCAGCCGCGGCCGGGGAACCGACTTCCTGCAACACCTCCAGCACCCGCTCGTTGGCCCCGCCATGCAGCGGTCCCTTGAGCGCCCCGATCGCCGCCACGATCGCGGAGTACAAATCCGCCTGGGTGGAGGTGACAACGCGGGCCGTGAACGTGGAAGCGTTGAATTCGTGTTCGGCGTACAGGATCAACGACACATCCATGGCCCGCTCCTGCAACGGGGTGGGGGGCTTGCCGGTGATCAGGTACAGGATGTTTCCGGCGAAACTGAGCGCCGGATCGGGGTTGAGCAAAGGAAGTCCCTGCCGCAGGCGATGTCGCGCGGCGATCAACAGCGGGATTTGCGCCAGAAGTCGGGTGGCCTGTCCGATGTGCGCTTCCCGCGACTGTTCGCCAAGCTGCGGATCAAAGTGCCCCAGCGCGCTGACCCCGGTCCGAAGCACGTCCATCGCCCCCACGTGCAGCGGCGTGGCCTTGATGAATTCTATAATCGATGGATCGATGACGGCCGACTCATCGAGGATCGCCTTGAAGTCGGCAAGCTGTTCGTGCGTTGGCAGGTCTCCCCGCAGCAGGAGATAGGCCACCTCGCCAAATGTGCCGCGGGCAGCCAGATCATCGATCGAGTAGCCGCGGTACGACAACCCCCCCGTGATCGTGGAGACGGCCGTTTCACCGGCGATCACCCCTTCCAACCCTGGAAAATACTGTTCGGAGCCCATGTGAAAACTCCCGATGGCGAGGGATGAATACACGAAAAGGCCCACAGTCCGTGTGAGCCTTTCGATCGTCGTGCCACGACGTCATCCACCCTGGCCGCGCCGTCCTGAGACGGACCAGGGGGACCAGTTAACGTCCGCCATTAGAGCAAGTCGGATCGGAGTTGAACACCCAAGAACGCCCAAGATGGCAACCCCGAAATCTCGTTCCTCAGTTCGGAATGCCACCGTTTCACGGAACGGATCAAATCGCCGCCCGACCTACCTCACTGGCAAGAGGGAATGCAGCACCGTAGAATGATTTGTGGTTGAACTGACTTCTCGATTTGGCTTTGAGCATGTGATGAAAAAGGCCGAAATCTGCCGCCACAACGGGATTCAGTCGGTGAAGTTGCCTGACGAGTTTCACTTGAAGGAGATGCCGTCTCGATTCGGCGCGAAGGGGGCGCCGTGATCCTCGAACCGGTCAAGGCGGCAAGCTGGCCTCCTGGTTTCTTCGACAGCATTCGCATCGACGATCCGGCCTTTGTACGCCCCGATCAAGGGGAGGTTCCCGTCGCTCCGTCCCTGGTTTGAGCAGTCCTCTTCGATGCGCTACCTGCTCGATACAAATACCTGCATCGCTGCGATGCGGCAAAACGCCGCGGTCGTCAACCGATTGTCGGCGGTCTCACCGGGTGACTGCGCGATTTCGACGATCACGAGTTACGAGTTGTTCACTGGCGTCGAGAAATGTGCAGATCCCGTGCGGGAGCGGTCCAAAGTTCAACTGCTGCTCACGACAGTCTGCCAACTCGTGTTTGACGAGGAGGCGGCACGCGAATCTGGTCGAGTGCGCGCCTTGCTCGAAGCGCAAGGCCGCATGGTCGGCCCCTACGACATCCTTCTGGCGGGTCACGGGCTGGCCGCCGGCCTGACCGTGGTCACGGCAAACTCGGGCGAGTTCAGCAGCGTGCCCGCATTGGTTGTGGAGAATTGGATCCAGCCAGCGACGTGATGGATGAGGTTGGCGTCAAACACAGCCTGACCCACTCTCGTCGGCAGTCGTTCCCTGACCTACGGCAATGCGCCCGACGTTCCGGGAGGGCGAGGTTCCATCCCGAGCCGCCAATGTGCATTCCCCGGCACCAACGCGTTCAATGGGCCATGCACGACGTTCGCCGTTCGTTTCCCAACGGAGCGCGTCCACGCGATCAAACCCACAATGGTGGCACTGGGGGAACCTCGCCCTCCCGATGGCGTCTTTGCCTTCGCGAACGAAAGGTCTCTCTGCCACGTCACGAAATTCAAAGAGACCTGCTTTGCTGTCCCCGTCGAGCGGTTCTCTCAGCGCCGCGCTTGACGGGAGGTCAACGCTCTGCGAACCTTGTAGTCTGTACCGATGTCCATATCGCAGTCATTGTCAATTGTTGCGCAGTTTTGTGGACCCTGTGATGACGCTGCAGACCCCGCGGTTCCTCGCATTCGTTGAGAAGAGGCGGCGCTGGCAGGAATGCCTCAGCGGCCCTGATCGGCATTCGGTCCGCAGTCAGCTTGTGTCGGTCATATCCGACGCGGCGGATTTCCGGATCGTCAACGAGGCCCGGCGCGTTGCTCCGCCGGCGCCGGAGGGAGGCATTCAGGTTAGCGGGCTGCTACACAACCTGCTGAACCGAACGTTTTTTGAGAGCCAGATGGCGGCGATTCGTAGACTTGTCGACGTAAATGAACTGGCGGGGGCCCGGGGAGTATTCTCCTTGAGACGACTCGTGGACGAGCTGCGACGGTCCGCCTCGGAACTGACGCGGGAGCACATTTTTGAGGCCGAAGGCTTGCATGACGATTATTCGTTGCTGAAGTCGAAATTCGAAGATTTTCAAGCCGAACAGGTTCTCGCGGGAGTCCAGTCAGTTTTTGTCCCGATGGACTTGTGCTGGCGCCGCCACCAAATGAGACACGAGCAGCTCGACCGGTTGAGCGGCGTTGACGCCGTCCGGCGTTCAAAAGCGGACACTGTTCGAATTGACGTCTTCGAGTACTTGCGCCGGCGAATCGACAACGCTTGTGGAGATATCGGGACGCACGTCAACAAATTCATCGCCCATGCGGCGACACCGGAGAGCCGCGCCTCTGGGAATGCAGATTCGTTGACGGTCACCTTGGGCCACCTGTGGCGTGCACACCAGACATTATGCGAGGTGACCGGCTTCGTGTCAGTCTATATCCTCGGTGGGCCGTCGCTGCACTTTCTGCCGCACCAGATGGGCGATCAATTCGCATACATGGACCGGCCGTTGATCACGCCCCACGATCGACAACACCTTCAGCAAGTGTGGAAAGATTACGAACACGAAACCCGGAGTTGGGCAAGCTGGGGGATTGTCCAGGTTGATGCGGAAATGAACCCAGTGCCAATGCTTGAACAAACGATCCAAAGGGAAGCCTGACGTGTGGCACTCAACCGCGCCCGTTACGGAGACTGAAGGATGATCTTTCTAAAATCCGTCGCATTGGAAACATTCAAGGGAATCGACCGCCTTTTATGCGATTTTGATGATTTGACGCTTCTTGCGGGTTTGAACAATTCGGGCAAGACGAGCCTGCTACAGGCAGTCTATCTCCTCACGTCGGTGCTGCCGCCGCTGGCAGACCATCCTCAACTGGCAAATCCCGACTCGCGGCAGCGTGCGGTCGATCTCAGCTCGCCGATCAATCGACTCGGATTACCCACATTCGATTGGTTATTGCAGAGTCCGGTAACGCCGTTCAAATTGTCGGGAACGTTTTGGAATGACTGCACCGTCCGGGTAGAGATGATATCGAGGGGGACATTCACATTCGGAGTAACGATTGGCCAAGAATCGCCCGACGTCGACTCCGTCAGATGGCTGCTGCGGGAGTTGGCACCACTGTCTGCTGAGTTTCTCCGACCTCCCGGCGTGCTGTCGTCCAAAGAGATGATGTTGAATTGTGACCAGTACAAGAGCTACGTTGCTTCAGGTCAAGGCAACATGTACTGGCGTAACTCCATCTGGTGGGCAATTCAGGCGGGTGGGGGGCCAGAGAGTTTTGAACCTGTGCGGCAACTCGTCCGAAAGCACTTTCCCGAGGTCATTCTGCACCATCCGACATTGGGAACGGAAGGACAGACGTCTATTACGATCGGCTATGAGGAACCGGGGCGGCGAGCGTGCGATATTGCGCAGTCAGGAGCCGGATTACACACGTTCCTTTCACTCGCCCAGGTGGTCCAGCAATCGAAATCGCAACTCGTTTTACTCGACGAACCCGACGCACATCTTCACGCATCGCAGCAAGCGCTTGTTCTCGAGTTGCTGACAACGATTGCGGCCGGGACTGATCGGCAAGTGTTGATGGCGACCCACGCGCCGGAGATGATCTCGCGGGTTCCCTCAGAGTCCGTGCGATGGATCCAACGTGGGATTGACAAGGCTGAGGGTGGAGTTGACGCATCGATCCTGATGGATCGGCTGGGTGCCTTACCAAACGTTTACCTATCGAAGTCCGATTTTCCGGAGGTGATCGTATATGTCGAGGGTGACTCGGATAAGCCGATTATCGAGGATCTCGTCGCGTGGTGTCGAAAGCGAGACGGGTCGCTGTCAAAAGTGATGGTGGTACGGCACAAAGACGGTCGATTTGGTGCTGTCGCCCTGCAAGCAATTGTTCGGACGGCGGAAGAAATGAAGGTTCGGACTCGAGTCGTCGGAATCCGAGACCTTGACTGGTACTACGATGAATGCGCGGACCTGCCACCACCGGCCAGTTCATCTTCTCGAAAAGGGAGCGGTTATTTGCTCTTGACGCTAATGTGCAAGGAGCTTGAGAATCTCCTGTGCGATCCTGCACTGCTCGAGGGTGCAATCCCATTCTGCGGTCGCCTGCGGCGACGGATTTTCGACGTTTGCCGACACATTCGGCGTGGTGGAGACGACGGTGAATGAAGAAGTGGTTATCCTGCAACTTGGAAGTGTTTCAACG
>JBJXGA010000424.1:0-29425 GCA_046152955.1 Planctomycetales bacterium
TTTCACCGGGTGTCACCTGGAGGTCTCGATAGACCCGCACCTGGTCTCCTTCTCCCACCAGAGTGGCGCGGACCGAAACGTACCCGCGCTGGTCCTCCAGCGGCGTGTCCGTGACATGCAGAAAGAAGCTCCGTTCCTGGAGAGTATTCTCCGCAGTGTCGTTCGAGTCGCCGATCGGCGGGAAGGCCCGGGAAGCCTGGGTGCGGATATCACCCACCGGAATTCCCGAAAGAGCACTCAGTTGAACAACCGGAAGTTCTTTCATCCCGCGAGCATTTGCCGGCCATTCCACGCGGGACCGCGGCTCCAGGGTGCGCCATGTCAGCGAAGTCACCTTGTTCCACCGGGAGCAGCGAGGCGATGCGTCCTGCACGCCAGACAGCCGAACAGAAAATCGCGTTTCAGACTCACCCAAAGCGCCGATGATCAGATCGCAGTCGGAACTATCACCAGTCGAAAGCTCGAGGCAGGTGACCGGCCCGGCGATGTCCGCGGCGAAATAGCCGTCAGCACCCGTGGGGGAAATCGGATCAGCAACTCGAACTGAGTGGGAATCGTGCGCTGACCTGGCTGGCCGTTGCCAAAGCCAACCGATCCCTCCGATCAACAGGGGGATCAGCAACAGGCAGAATCGGCTGGTTGCGCGGCGGGTCTGCCGAGCTTTGGGAGTCATGGCGCCCTGCTTTCCCCCTCCCCATCAGAATCGGCTGATCGGGGCGGACAACTTTACGAAATCGCCAAACTCCACCATCCCTCGCGGCTATTGGCGCGGCGCCAATGGTGTCTTGCGCTCGACAATCATCGGCGTGCCGCGGGCCATCTCGGCATTGAGCGCGATGTAATCACGCCATTCTTCCGGGACGTTGTCTTCATAATAGATCGCCTCCACGGGGCACTCATGGACGCACGCGTCGCAATCGACGCATGATTCCGGATCGATGTATAGCATCTGGTCTCCCTCGTGGAAGCTGTCGCTCGGGCAAACCGTGACGCAATCGGTGTACTTGCACCCAAAGCAGCGTTCAGTCACAACATAGGTCATAATTCACTCCCAATTCTCAAAGTGATCGGTCGCTCGGTTCGGGGGCGTATTTCGGCCCTCCGGGACTACATGCAGAAATCCGGGAAAGACCGGACACGAAATCCGGGCGAATCCGACGGAATTTGGGAAAGACGGACAGGTCAAGGCAACTCCATGGCAGTCGATACTCCTTCGGTCGAGTTGCTCAAACGCTTTCGGGGAGGGGACCAGGAGGCCGCGGCCGACCTGTTCCGCCGCTATCTGGGACGACTCACCGTTTTGGCCCGATCCCGGCTCTCCCGTCGGATCGCGCAGCGGGTTGACCCGGAAGATGTCGTCCTGTCCGCGTATCGGAGCTTTTTTGTCCGAGCGCACGATGGCCGAGTGGAGTTGACCCGTAGCGGAGACCTGTGGCGATTGCTGGTGGCGATCACCCTGCACAAGCTGCATCGGACGGTAGCGCACCATCAGGCGCAGCGCCGCAACGTGGGACAGGAACAGCCGGGGGAGGCCGAACTGGAGAACGCCGCGCGCGATGGTCGATTGAGCATGCCTCCCACCGCCGAGGAGGCGGTCGCAGTCGCCGAGTTGCTGGAGCGCCTGCTCGCCGATCTACCGCCTGTCCAGCGCAAGATTGTCGAACTGCGGTTGCAAGATCACCGCTTAGATGAGATCGCCAAGGCGGTCCAACGGAGTGAACGGACCGTCCGCCGGTTACTGCGCGACATGGAGCAGCGCTGGCACCGCTTGCTCGCCTCGTCGGAGCATCCGTGAGCGATGAAGGTTAAGTCGCAAGAGGTCTTGGCGAACGCACCGCGCGACGAGTCTGTCGGGGACTTGGAGGAAGCCATCGCACGCTTCGAGGCCGCCTGGCAGTCGGGTGTTCCGGACCTGCATTCCTTTTTGTCGTTGTTTCGATTTGAGGATACCGTGCAGGCGCGCCTGTTGCACGAGCTGGTTCTCATCGACCTGGAATTCCGCTGGCGGCAATTTGGCACGAGCTTCCGATCCGGAGCGTCCGATGCTGAGCTTCATTCGGCATTCGCCGTAGCCGATGCATTGAATCGAGACCCGCGGGCGACGCTCTTGGAAGAGTATACCCGGACATACCCCCGGTTATGCGATGGTGAGTCAATTCCCCTGGAGTTGATTGGCGAGGAGTATCGGGTGCGGCAGCGCTGGGGGGACCGTCCCGGTATCGACGAGTACCTGCGACGATTTCCGGCGTGGCGCGCTCAACTCCGGGACGTTGTGGACCAAATTGACCAGGAGTTGCGGCGTGAAACTGAGCCGACTGTTCGGTTGACGCCAGCGGCGGAATTCCGCCCGGAGACTGCGGCCTCGTCTGGATCGGCATTTGCCGACGAAGCAACCACGCTCACCGACCGCGACTTCATCATCGAGCAGCACCTGGGGAGCGGGGGGATCGGACGCGTTTATCGCGTGCGGCGCAAGAGCGACGACTGCACGTTGGCCATGAAGGTGCTCTCCAAAGCCAGCCAACGGGATGAATTTCGCGTTCGCCGTTTCGTGGTCGAAGCACAGATTCTCGCCAGTCTGGTCCATCCGGGAATTGTCCGATTGCACTCTCTGGGACGGATGCGCAATGCCTCGTTGTTTTTGGTGATGGATTTTGTGGGAGGGGGGGACCTCGCCCAACGATTGGCGTCCGGTCCTCTCCCCGCGAGATTGGCTGCGGATTGCGTTCGGCAAGCGGCCGATGCGGTGGAGCACGCCCACGCCCACGGCGTGGTCCATTGTGATCTGAAGCCGGCCAATTTGCTGGTGGACGATGGCGGGTTGATCAAACTGACCGACTTTGGGCTGGCGGCATGGCTGCCTGGTGAGGGAGGCCGCGCCATCAGTTCCGGGGGGACGATCGGGTACATGGCGCCAGAGCAGATTGATCCGGCCTGGGGCGCCGTCACTCCTCAGACCGATGTGTTTGGATTGGGAGCGGTGCTCGCTGCGCTGCTGACCGGCCAATCTCCCTGCCCTGGGAGCAGCGTGGACGAAGTTCTGCTGGGAATTCTCGAAGGCCGTCACCTGGTCCCAGTTTTGAGCTTGAGCGGTCAGGGATTGCAGTCCCTGATGGAAGTCTGCTGCCGTTGTTTGGCCCCCTCAGCGGCTGAGCGCTTTGCCTCCGCGGGCGCTGTGGCACAGGAGTTGCGCCGCTGTCTCGAGGGGATCGACTGAGTTGGCGATCGATCCCGCTTGGAAACTTCAGCCGATTCCGCCACAATAGGGATCCTGGAATGCGCGGCACAGTCGGCCGTGGAGAATGCGCGCGGGCCGCAGCGGAATCGAAGACACCACCAGAGGACGTTCAGCAGCATGTCGATCATCGGAGCCACCGCGGGGGAATTGTTGTCGCGGTTTGAACGGGGGGATTTGACGTCGGTCGAGGCGACCACGGCGCTTTTAGACGCCATCGCCGTCAACGACGGCCGCGTCCAGGCTTTCCTCCATGTGGATTGGGATGACGCGATCGGACAAGCGCGGGCCATTGACGCCAAACGGCAACGGGGCGAACCGGTCGGCAAACTGGGGGGCCTGCCGGTTGCCATCAAGGATGTCCTCTGCACTCAGGGCCAACCGACGACCTGCGCCAGCAAGCTGCTCCAAGGATTTGTCCCTCCCTACGACGCGCATGTCATCACGCGGCTCCGCCAGGCCGACGCCGTCTTGATCGGCAAGACCAACATGGATGAGTTTGCGATGGGCTCATCGACGGAGAACTCCGCCTACCAGGTGACACGCAATCCGTGGGATCTGGAACGGACTGCCGGGGGGTCCAGCGGCGGCTCCGCCGCGGCGTTGGCCGCCGGGATGAGTCCGCTGGCGCTGGGATCCGACACCGGGGGATCGATCCGTCAGCCGGCCGGATTTTGTGGAGTGGTGGGGATGAAGCCGACCTATGGCCGCGTCTCGCGCTACGGGCTGGTGGCCTACGGCAGTTCGCTGGACCAAATCGGCCCCTTTGCCAATGACGTGGCGGGAGCGGCGCTGCTCCTGGAAGTGTTGTCAGGGCATGATCCGCGCGACTCGACCTCGGTCCGCAGGGACGTGCCGGAATACTCGCGCACGCTTGAGGAGCCCTTGGGCGGATTGCGGATCGGCGTGGCAAAGGAGCACTTTGTCGCCGGCCTGGATCCCGAGGTGGAACGGGTGGTGCGCTCCGCCCTCGATGTCTATCGCTCGCTCGGAGCGGAGATCATCGACATCTCGCTGCCGCATTCGAAATACGCCATCGCCGTGTACTACCTCGTGGCCCCTTCGGAAGCATCGAGCAACCTGGCCCGCTACGACGGCGTGCATTACGGACACCGCGCGTCCAAATTCGAGAACATGATCGACATGTACTCCACGAGCCGCGGCGAGGGGTTTGGTCCGGAAGTCAAACGGCGGATCATGCTGGGGACGTACGCCCTCTCGGCGGGCTACTACGACGCCTACTATCTGAAGGCGCTCAAGGTGCGGCGGTTGATTCGCAACGACTTTGATCTGGCCTTTCAAACCGTGGATGTGATCGCGTCTCCCGTCGCCCCCACGCCAGCGTTCAAGATTGGCGAATTGGTCAATGACCCGCTGGCGATGTACCTGTCGGACATCTACACGATCAGCGCCAACCTGGCCGGGCTGCCGGGCATCTGCCTGCCGGCCGGATTCAGCGCCAACAACCTGCCAATTGGCCTACAGTTGCAGGGGCCGCCGTTTGAGGAGGAACGATTACTGCGCGCGGCCCGAATGTTTGAGCGAGAAACTCCCTGGCACAAAAGGCGCGTGGGGGGGGAGTGGGTAGGCGCTAGCGGTTAGGGGTTAGACGGTGCGGTTTATTTGTTATTCTGACTTCGATCATTCGCTTGCCGGGGGGGCTTGTCATGGCCAGCGACGGTTATCGAGGATTGTTGGTCTGGCAGAAGGCGATGGATCTCGTCGAAAGCAGCTATCGCATGACTCACTCGTTTCCGGAATGCGAGAGATTCGGGCTCTCCAGCCAGATTCAGCGGGCCGCTGTCTCGATTCCCGCCAATTTGGCCGAAGGGCATTCGCGCGGCGGCACACGTGAATTTCTCTACTTTGTAAGAATCGCCTGCGGTTCGATCGCAGAACTGGAAACCCACATCGAAGTCGCTCGGCGACTCAACTACCTCTCGGCAATGCGATTTGCTGAACTCAACCGCCAAGCAGAAGAAGTTGGCCGAATGCTCTCAGGCCTCCGCGCCTCCCTCCAAAAAAAACTCTCCCAAAAACCCTAATCCCTAGCCCGACCCTCCATGCAAACGACCACCATCATCGGACTCGAAGTCCACGTTCAGCTTCAGACGCAGTCAAAGATCTTTTGCGGCTGTTCGGCGGCGTACAGTCCGAACCATCCGAACGTCCAGACTTGCCCGGTCTGCCTGGGGCTGCCCGGCTCGCTCCCGGTGATGAACCGGCAGGCGTTTGACCTGGCGGTAAAAACGGCCCTGGCGATCAACTGCTCGATTTCCCCTTTTACGAAATGGGATCGCAAACAGTATTACTATCCCGACCTTCCCAAGGGGTATCAGATCAGCCAGTACGACTTGCCGTTCAGCGAGGATGGTTTCGTTGAGCTGGATGGCGAGGGGGGAACGACGCGAAAAATCGGGATCATCCGGGCGCATCTCGAGGAAGACGCCGGGAAGAATATGCATGACGAATCGGGGCACGGCGCCGACAGCCAGGTTGATCTCAATCGCGCTGGCACGCCGCTGTTGGAAATCGTCTCTCAGCCCGATCTGCGCTCTCCGGCAGAGGCACGGGCCTATCTTGAGGAACTCAAGTTGCTGCTCACCTACCTGGAGGTATCCGATTGCAACATGCAGGAAGGAAGCCTGCGGTGCGACGCCAATGTCAATCTGCACATCCAGGCCGACGACGGCCACCAAATCGCCACGCCGATCGTCGAGGTCAAAAATCTCAACAGCTTTCGCAACGTGGAATTGGCCCTGGAGCATGAGGTCGAGCGGCAACTCGAACAGTGGCGCAAGACTGGTCAGAAATTGGGGGATGTGGCCAAAGAGACGCGGGGCTTCGATGCCGCTCGTGGCGTGACGTTTGCCCAGCGGGGGAAGGAAGAGGCGTCGGATTATCGTTACTTTCCGGATCCCGATCTGGTGCCAGTCACAGTCAGCGACGAAGACCTCGAGCGCATCCGCGAGGGGTTGTGTGAATTTCCCGCCGCGCGCCGCAAGCGTCTGGCCAGCGCCTATCAATTGTCGGACTACGACGCCCGTGTCACTGTGGGGCAAGGGGGGGCGTTCGCCGATTACTTTGAAGAAGTGGCGCAGCACTGCGGTGACGGCAAACAGGCCTGCAACTGGGTGACGCAGGACGTGCTTCGCGAAATGAACGATCGGCGATTGTCGATCAGTGCGTTTCCGATCCGTGCCGTCGTGCTGGGCGACCTGTTGAAGCGCATCAACAACAAACAGATCACCACCAAGAGCGCTCGCGAGGTGTTTCTGGAATTGCTGGCGGAGGGGCGCGGCGCCGTCTCGTCGCACCACATTGATCAGATCATTGCCGAGAAAGGGCTGGCCCTAGTGACCGACACCGGCGAATTGGAACGGGTGATTGCTGAAGTGCTAGCGAAAAATCCCAAAGCGGTCGCCGACTTTCAGGCGGGAAAACAGGCGGCCGCCGGCCCCCTGATTGGCCAGGTGATGAAGGGGATCAAGGGGGCCGACCCGCAAAAGGTCCGCGAACTGCTGATGGCCAGGATGCAGGGGTAGCCGGGTGTCCGCCGAAGACCGCCAGCGCTGGAATGAAAAATATGCTTCGCGGCAGCCACCGGCCGGTTTGGCCCCCGACCCCTGGCTGGCGGAACAGCTTGCCGAGGTTTCCCCTGGCCGCGCGCTGGAACTGGCCTGCGGTTTGGGGCACAACGCGATCTGGCTGGCGCAGCGGGGTTGGCAGGTCGATGCCGTGGACATCTCATCCACGGGGCTGCTTCTGGCCGAGAACTTGGCCCGCCGATGCGGCGCGCAGGTGAACTGGGTCGCTTCCGACCTCGACGAGTTCGAGCCGGAACCGAATGCGTACGACCTGGTGTGCGTGTTTCGCTTCCTGGACCGCGTGCGTCTCCCCGGCCTGATCGCATGCGCACTGCGCCCGGGGGGATGCTTGCTCTACGAAACGTTCACACGGTCACATCTGGATCGTCCCGACAGCCATCTGAAGAATCCGGCCTACGCGTTGCAACCGGGAGAATTGCCCAGGCTGTTTCCGACCCTTGTGGCGACCTGCTCGGATGAACTGGCCCTTCCTGATAGAAACGTGGCCCGAATGGCGGCGCGGCGGCCAAGTGCCAATTGAGGGGGTTGGACAAATCGACGTACCAACCTGGATGATTCATGCTGCGGGGCGAGTTGCCAGCACCACCTTGGATACTAATCCGAAGCGACAGCGAGGGAATATGGGCCGCACTTTCTCGCTTGCGCTTCGAGTTGGTGTGTCATCATGAATATTCGGGGCCAAAGCACTCCCCTCACGGGTTCGTCAGCGATCGTTCAAAGATCACCAGGTTGTCTCCCCGGTCGGGATCCCAGCGGATTCCCACGATGTCGTACATCCGGGCGATCGCCAGGTGCAGCATGGGGCGGTGCTGGTTGTGGCATTCGAAGCGGATGGACTCGTATCCCTGCTCCGCGGCCCAGGTATGCACGGCATCCATAAGCTGCGACGCGATTCCCTGCCTGCGGTACGAGGGAGAGACTCCATAAAACCATGAGAAGTACACCGTCGGCTTCAGTTCAAATCCGATGTAAAATCCCATCGGCTCCTGATGCTGGCTGGCAACCAGCATCAGGACGTTGCAGCGCCCCTGAAACCGTCTCCGGAAAAAGGCGGCGTCGCGCGCCGGTCGGAAGATCTGGTTGTACAGATCCGCGATCAGCGGGATGTCTCCCGGCCCCACAATATCGATCTTCATTTCAGCCATGTCGCCAAATCCACCCGTTCCAATGTCTCAACTCGCTGTTCTCGGCCTCGACAGCGCCGATCCCCCGCGATGCAAGTCTCTAATACAGCCCCAACTCACAATCTCAATTCTAGTTCAGTCGAACGAACCAGACCAAGGAATTCTTGCCGGTCGATGAACGCCCCCCTCTCGGACACCGCGCTCCCGGGCGGCAGTCTAGGGGTTGGCCCCCTTGGCATGGCCGTCAGCGTAGCCGATTGAGCGACGGCTGCAAATCGTCACCTGGAGGAAATCGATACAATTCACGGACGCCAGACGGGAATTCAAGGCCGAAATCAGTTCCAAGTGGCGAGTTTTTCCTTCGTTTCGCCCGCAGTCGCGGATGGCGATTGTCCCTGTGTCAGACGGTAGCCCGGTTTGCCATGTGAATTCCCGTTCGCAAGGCGTATGCTACACAAGTCCACCAATGCCACCGTACCCAAAGTGGTGCAACGGCAGGGAGTCTTTGTGATGCGTTTTAGGAAAGTCGCCGCGGGATTGCTGGTCGCCTCGGTCGTATGGGGGTCTTCTGCTCCCCTGCGTGCCGAGGGGGAATGGGAAACGACAACCGATTCGGAAGCGGCGCTGGAACGCGGGTTACAATGGCTGGCGGCGAACCAGGGGCCGCAGGGAAATTGGGGGAGTGACGACTTGGGACTGGTGAGCCTGGGGGCGCTAGCGTTTTTGTCCGCCGGACACACGCCGGGGCATGGCAAGTACGGCGCCGCCGTTGACAAGGCGCTGAACTATGTCGTGACCAACGCCAAGCCATCGGGGCTGCTCAATATTTCGAACCCCCGGCGCGACATGTACAACCACGGCCTGGCGGCATTCGTCCTGGGACAGGCGTACGGCATGACGAACGATCGCCGCCTCGGTGTGGTGCTGGAGCGGGCGCTGGCTCTGATCTCCCAAACGCAATGCGACGATGGCGGCTGGGATTACGTGGCCCGCCGTCAGGCGCGGGGACACGACCTGTCGCTCGTGGTGATGCAAGCCAAGGCGCTGCGCAGCGCCATGGACAGCGGGCTGGCGGTCTCGCCGGCGGTCACGGCCCTGGCGATCAAAAGCGTCCGCGACCATTACCGCAGCAAGAGTGGCAATCGCAATGTCGATGACCCGGCTGTGCAGGCCGAACCGGGGCAATTCACGTACGACGGCAATCGCACGAGCCTGGCAATGGCCGCTTGTGGAGTCGTTTGCCTCCAGGAATTCGGCGAGTACGGGGACTGGCGAATTGCCAAGAACCTGGAAGTGATCCAGGGAGCGGTCCGCCACCTGGACAACCTGCCGCGTAACGGCCGCGTTCCGCACGGCGCCTATGCCGCCTATTACATTGGACAGGCGCTGTACCAGGTGGGTGGGGAGCCGTGGAAGACCAGCTATCCCAAACTGCGCAACGCACTCGTGGCGACGCAGGCGTTGGCCCCCGGAAATCCTCAGCAGGATGGGGCATGGGAAGACGCGGTGCATGTCTCGGGACAGGCGGGCAAATTGTACGGAACCGCCGTCGGCTGTTTTCTGCTGGCGATTCCCAATCGTTACCTGCCAATCCTTCAGGAGGGAAAGATCGACAGTCTGAAGGGGCGCATGCCATCCGGGGAGCGGTCTTGACGCTGACAAATTCCGCGTACAGCACCGCGACCGGTTCCTGGCGATAAACCGACCGAGCCAATGGACTCAGGTTGAGCTGCTGCGAATGGCTGGTTCCGGGATTGTGATCGACGGCCCAGGGCGCACCTGGCTCACCGTCAGGTCTTCATGGCGGATGTCATCGCGGATCGGTCCATTGTCAACCTGGACGATGTAGCACACCACAGTGCGCCCGTCCGGGGTATGGGTATGACTGTCTGATTTGTACAGGACCGTTCCCCACCAATGTTCGTAGCGATGCCGAACCCGCTGTCCCGAGGAAAGGCAAGCCAGATCAGAGGGGGCCTCAGATGGTCCGCTGGCCTTCTCGTGCAGTTCAGGAGCAGCAGGCGGGACGGTTGCGGGGGACGCATGTGTGGGGGCCGCGGAGGGGGTGTGGGCAGGCGCTTCCGGGCGCGGCTGCGGGGGCGCGGCAGGGCGAGCCCCTAGCTTGGCCGACGTCTGAGCCGGCCCCTTTGGTTGGGCCGCAGGTT
Organism: Planctomycetales bacterium; assembly: GCA_046152955.1. Lineage (GTDB taxonomy): Bacteria > Planctomycetota > Planctomycetia > Planctomycetales > Planctomycetaceae > SIAF01. Next base: position 10,133 of record JBJXGA010000424.1, read on the forward strand.
TCGGTTTGGCTGGTACACCTTTTTTTGGGGACTTGGCCGGCGCGGCAGAGGAACCTTTCGGCTGGAGGGCTTTCGTTCCCTTCGGCGCGCGCGGGGTGGCGGCCTGGGAAGCCCCCTGTTTGACGGTGCGCTGCTGCTTCTTTGCCGGTTTTTTCCCTGAGGTCGCTTGTGCCCGTTTGGGGGCCTTCTTCTTCGCCATTCGCATCTCCAGATGTCTGCCGCAAGCTCAACCATCGCGCGGCAATCGTCAGAATGCCGAAGCCGCGGGCCGCCTATGGTACAGGGAGCCGCCAGCGATGAACAGATTCCCGCCCTGCCAATCGAAGATCGAATCCCCAAACCGTCCGGCGAACGGCCCATCGTAAGCTGGCCGGTCAATCCAGCACGGCGTTCACAATCAAAACCAAGGCGAACGGCTCAGCGTAAGCTGGCCGGTCAACCGGTGCCCCCAACACGGCGACACCAATCATTCCTCAATCGCAGGAGGCGCCACAAAAAACTCAAAAAAACGCCTCTGTTGAACCAGCATCCGAATCTCGATCGACTCGGTGTCCTGAGGAAGTTCAAACAGCTCGAACAGCATATCGCCAATTTGTATCGGAGTAACCTGGATCGTCCGACCCTGGTCATCCTTCAGCTCAAGAAAGATCCGGTGCTGGTCATCCAAACCGGAAACTCGTACCAACACATGTCCCAACTGTCCAGTGCCGGATTGCTGTGTGACTGTCGAAGTTTTTGTTCCTGAGACATCTCGTACCTGAACCTCGTAGGCGATCGTGCCGACGCTCCCGCTGCTGGAGGAGGTGGATTGACTTCCAATCGCCGAAGGATCGGTGTACGCCACCTTCCCCAAACCAACGGCAACCAACTCGACCGTCACCCCCTGAATCGTTTGCGACTGACCCAGCAGCACCGCCGACCCCGACTGGGGAATCGTGACCTGTCCAACCTTCCATTCCTCAGAGGGATCGAACCAACCCAGCGAATTGCGCCAGGCCGATACATGCAGCTTCCAGGCTGGTTCATAGGGGCTCAGGGTGCAGTCCCAGCAGCGTCCCGTATTGCCCAGGGGGTCAGACAGTTGAACGTCGGTCTCCCAGCCTTCTGCCGATGGCATCCCCCCTTCTTGAAACTCGAATCCTGGAAGCACATGGACGGCCTTTCGCCGGGGATGGACTTCATAGGCTTGCTCCTGGCAACGCGCCTCCAGCGATTTGAGTGTCAGCGTGAGCCCACGATTGGTCCGAGACGCTGGCAGCGGGTGTGGCGTCCATACAGGGAACGGACCTTGGACCGGATTGGGAACCTGCATCTCCGCCACGAGAGCGTTTTGCCGATCATAGATGCGGAGCGTGAAGGTGCCCCCTACCGGTCGCATCATCGGCAACATGCTGTGGGCGACGATCAGTCGGTTTGGATACGAACTGACCGGCTCGAAGGGTCGTGAACCACTGATCCCCTCGCTTCCTGCGACGCCAAAAGCGTGCCGTCCGGCCTGCTCATCCACCACCTCCCACCCCTGATCGTCCACCGCGATGCAGTGCGTCCACCAGTCGAAATCGAGCGCCCTGCCGCTGGTCGAATCGTGGCGAGTGAACCACAGCACCAGCGAGTCTTGAGAGGTTCCCTCTGACACGCTGAACGACGGGCTCTGAATTCCCATGAAACGCGCAAAGAGACCTCTGGGGTAATCCTTAGGTGCTTTCAGGAAACTGTGCGAAGTTCCAACAGTCACCTCCTCCAAAACAAGAACGGTCCCATCCGCCATGGTCGTTTCGACCAGTCCTTGCGCCGCGGGGAGGGAGGAGGGAGGCGTCGTCAAAAGCATCAACGCTGCTATGGAACACCCCACAACCAAAACAAAGATCATGCCAAGTGCAGCCGCGACCGCCCAGCCGGGAAACCTAGGCGGCTCAACGGGGGAGGATTCGGAATTCGGGAGGATTGGGGCGGAGTCGGTTGACATTGCGTGTCCTTCTGTGAGATGAGCGTAGAAGATCACGAAGAGGAGGGCAACCGGCGACAGCGCTACAGGCGACTCTGGCAAGACGTTTACGCCGATCCAGGCTATGAACCAGCATCCGAATGAATCGCCGTCTGGCGACCGCACCTATCTCGCCATATTATCGCCAGCTTATCCATCTTGCCGACCACCCTGAGAAAACGGAACAATCCGCAGACTCGTTCCGATTCGGTTAGGCTCTGCAATCGCTTCCAGCCGATCTTACTCCTACCGTCATCGTTGTCAGGGGAGTGCCGGCATGCTGTCCATGAAGAGTCAACTGGAGCTGCGAGCATCGCTTTTGCTGGTTTGCCTAGCCATACTGGGTGCAGCCCGGCCAGAGCGGAGCCTGGCGCAAGGGCTCGACAGCCCGCCGGGAACGGCCCGCCTCGATTCCTCCAGTTCGGAAAAGCCCTCCCCCTTGAGTGAAGTGGTGCAGGTGGGGGCCCGGCTCTTTGGCAAAGGGTCACGCAACGAAGCGCCTGCCAAGGAACTCCAAGAGGCGGATCCCAAGGGAACCTCTTCGACGTCAGCCAAAAAGACTGCGCTGGCGGCGATCCCCATGGATCAACTCACGCCGGAGAATCGGCAGCGCGTGAGCGAGCTTCTCAAGGCGGCGAGTTTCTATCGCCGCCTTCCCAAGGTGACATTCGCCATTGAACCGGAAGTCTACAGCTATTTCGTCGCCCATCCCGACGTGGCGGTCAGCATCTGGCGGGCGATGAAAATCTCTAAACTCCAGATGTGGCAGACGGGGCGCTACAACTACGAGGCAGATGCCGGCGACGGGTCCACCGGCAAGCTGGACGTGTTGTTCACCGGGGCCGAAAAGCACCTCGTGGCGTGCGACGGCGAATACAAGAGTCCTCTATTCACCAAGCCGATCGAGGCGCAGTCGCTGTTGCTGTTGCAAACCAGTTTTTTCCGCGAGGCGGATGGGACGATCTACGTGACGCACAAGGCCGATCTGTTCGTGGCTTTTCCGTCACAGACTGTGGACGTGGTGTCGAAGATTTTCTCTCCCTTGACGGTGGCGATGACCGATCGGACGTTCTCCGAGGTCAGTCTGTTTCTGAAGATGATGTCGCTGGCGATGGCCCGCCGTCCGGATTGGGTCGAAGAAATCGTCGGCCGTATGGAAGGGGTCGCCGATGTGCGCAAATCGCAGATCCTGGAGCTCACGACCCAGGTCCACACCGCCGCGCAGAAGCGAGCGGTCGAGCGGATGGCGGAATCCGATGGAACTTCCAGCGGCGCGCGCCTTTCCGGGCCGGAGAGCTTCGTGCCGGTCGGTTCCGGCGGCGACGAAGGGGCATCGTTAAGCCCGGTTGCGGGGGGAAGTGAAACGTCCCGCAACTCATCGCGTGAGAAGCGCCCCGCCGATCGCCGGTGAGCCCGGTCGGTTCGGTTGTGCCGCACGCCCCGCACGCTGGCATTGCGCCTTGCGTCTGACTACATTGGTGACGACTCGCTCGGAAAAGGCCGCTCCGATAAGTGGTTCGCGCGGGTCGCATGCACGACACCCCGTCGCGGTCCGCCTGGTTTCGTACCCTCCTCAGAGCCGTTCGTGCGAGACGATGTCTCGCAGTCCTTGTTCCTCCCGAAAGACAGCATGTCCGAAACTTCCCCTCTCTCCCCGGCCAAGGGGCTGACGCCGGTCCAATGGCTGATTTGCGTGATTGCGGCCATTGGGTTTGCCTTCGATATTTATGAATTGTTGATGCTGCCGCTCATCCTCCGTCCCGCTCTGCAGGAGTTGATCGGCGCGGCGCCTGGCAGCCCGGAATTCCAGAAGTGGTTTGGCCTGTTGTTTTACGTTCCGGCGTTCGTCGGGGGGTTGTGTGGTTTGTACGGCGGATATCTCACGGATCGACTGGGACGTCGATTTGTACTCACCTGGAGCATCTTGCTGTATGCCTTTTCCGCGTTTCTCGCCGGGTTCTCAACAAACATCTGGATGTTGCTCGTCCTCCGCTGCACGACGTTTATTGGGGTGTGCGTCGAATTCGTGGCCGCCGTCGCATGGCTGGCGGAACTGTTCCCCGACCACGCGCAGCGCGAGCGGGTCCTGGGCTACACGCAAGCTTTCTCATCGATCGGCGGCCTGCTGGTGGCAGTGGCCAATGGCCTCGCTTTGGAACGCGCCGCGAATTGGTTCACCATTTCGATTCCTGGCGCTCTGGCGGGGTTGATCGGGACGATTGCTCCCGAGCATCAGCACGAAGCGTGGCGCTACACGCTGATGTCCGGACTGATACCGGCGATTCCATTGATTGTCATTCGGCCATTCTTGCCAGAAAGTCCCGTCTGGGCGGAAAAGCGAGCCTCAGGAAGTCTACGCCGTCCCAGCATCGCCGAGCTGTTTGCCCCGGAACTGCGTCGGACGACGATTGTCACGACGATCATGTTCGCCTGCAGCTATGGCGCCGCTTTCGGGGCCATCCAACAGCTTCCGCAGATCATACCCGGCCTGGCCGACGTGCAGAGCAAGGCCAAAGCGGCCATCGAAAAACTCGACCTGCCCGCGAATGAAGAGGCTGCGAAGAAAATGAAACTCGGCGCTCAGCGCCAGGTGGAGCAAAAGGTCGCATCCGAGTACACCAAAGTGCAGGAAGTCGGCGGACTGGTTGGGCGGTTCTTGTTGGCTCTCCTCGCGGTTCGAATTCTCAGTCGACGGAACTTGCTGCGCGTGTTTCAAGGTCCGGGATTGATCGTCATGCCCCTGATCTTCGCGCTGTTCTTGCATATTCCCAATCAAACCTATTTTGAAATCAATCTGGAGTCGCTGTACTTGGGTAAACTCCCGATCACCACGATGTCGCTGGGGATTGCCTTGGCGGGACTGTTTACTGTGGCGCAGTTCAGTTTCTGGGGAAATTATTTGCCGCTGGTTTATCCCGTTCACCTGCGCGGAACCGGAGAGAGCTTTGCCGCCAACATCGGCGGCCGAATGTTCGGCACGTCGTTTGCCTGGATCACGGCGACGATTGTCGGCTTCCTTCCGGACTCGGTGGGATCCGCGCCAATGAAATTCGCCTACACGGCGGCGGTTGTGTCGTTCATTGTGTATCTTGTCGGGAGCATTGCGTGTTGCTTCTTACCGGAGCCACAGTCGAAAGACCTGCTTGACTGACGTGCCAGGTTGGAATGACGTTCCTGTCTGGGTCTGGCCTGAGCGGAATTGTACAGCGATCAGGTTTGCATCCCAGGGGACGTCTGCGACCGATTTTTATGCACGTTGACCCAATTCCCGAACTGCTCTCTCCTGCCGGCGATGCCGAAGCGCTCCGCGCCGCCGTGGCCAATGGGGCGGATGCGGTGTACTTTGGCCTGGCGGATTTCAATGCCCGCCATCGGGCTGCCAATTTCACCGTCGAGGAATTGCCGGAGACGATGCGGTTTCTCCACGAACACGGGGTCCGCGGGTACGTCACGTTCAACACGTTGATTTTCTCCGAGGAACTGTCGCAGGCCCAGGCCTACTTACAGCAGATCATCCAGGCGGGTGCGGACGCGGTGATCGTCCAGGATTTGGGGATCGTCGAATTGCTGCGGAAGATGGCGCCGGGGTTTGCCGTGCATGGTTCGACCCAGATGACCCTCACTGAGCCGCGGGGGATTGAATTCGTCCGCGATCTGGGGGTCGAGCGGGTAATTCTGGCGCGCGAGCTGTCGCTGCGCGAGATCGAAACGATTACGCACAAGGCCGTGTTGCCGGTAGAGGTCTTCGTACATGGGGCGCTGTGCGTCGCCTACAGCGGTCAGTGCCTGACGAGCGAAGCGATCGGAGGCCGGAGCGCCAACCGCGGCCAGTGCGCTCAGGCGTGCCGCCAGCCCTACGAGTTGATTGTCGATGGTCAGCCGCGCGACCTGGGGGACCAGGCGTACCTGCTCAGCCCGCAAGACCTGGCGGCGTACGATTTGGTGGGAGAGCTGTCGCAACTGGGGGTCGCCAGCCTGAAGATCGAAGGGAGGCTGAAAAGCGCGCATTATGTCGCCGCTACCACGCAGACCTATCGCGCCGCATTGGACGCCGCGCGTGCGGGCGAGCCATTTTCACTCACGACCACAGAAGAACACGACCTGGCGCAGAGTTTTTCGCGGGGATTCTCTCACGGTTTCCTCAGTGGCATCAACCACCAGGAACTCGTCCAGGGGAGGTTTCCCAAGAACCGCGGGGTCTGCATCGGGTCAGTTACGCAGATCACTTCCCGCGGGATCGTGATGGAACTGGCCGACGAACTGGCGGGGGCGCGGGCCGGTGGCGAACCCTTGCCGCTCAAACCGGGGGATGGGGTCGTTTTTGACGAGGGACATCCCGAACAGGATGAACAGGGAGGTCGGCTGTTCACCGTGACGGAGATCCCGGAAAGGCCCAATTGCGAGGCAAACGCGTCGCCGGGAGCAGGCCAAGAACCACTTGGCGATGGGGCCATCTCCCGCGTAAGGCTGGAGCTGACGTTTGGACGGGGGACGGTCAATCTCTCGGCAGTGTCGGTCGGCGCCACGCTGTGGAAGACCGATGATCCGGCGCTCCGCCGCCGACTGGAGCAGACCTGGACTTCTGATGCCACCGGACAGCGCGTCCCCATCATCGTCGAAGTGTCTGGCGCTGCGGGAGAACCACTGACGGTGACGTATCGCGATGAAGCGGGGCACAGCGGGACGGCAACGACCGATCAACCGGTGCAGGCGGCCCGCAAACATCCGCTCACCCAGACACTGGCGATGGACCAACTGGGACGCCTGGGGGGAACTCCCTTTCACCTCGCGCGCGTCGAATTGGTCGGCCCCGGCGGCGCATGCGACCAGCTTCCGGTGATGGTTCCCAAAAGCGTACTAAACGACCTGCGGCGCAGCGCCGTTGCTCAACTTGTCTCGCGCCGCCGCGCCGGCCCTCCCTCCCTCCCCATTCAGCTTCAGGCGCTTGACGCGATGCGGATAGAGATTCGCGGTCGCTGGCCATCCGCGACTCAGGCCAAGGGAACTCAAAAGGAGGCTCTCCAGTCCGCCGCCGCGGTTCCCCGACTGTCCGTATTGTGTCGCACGCTCGAACAACTTCAGGCATTGGCCGACTGGCAGCCAGCCAGTGACCTGCCGCGGATCGATCTGGTTTATTGCGATTTCGAGGACGTGCGGCAGTCGGTCCGGGGGACGGCGCTGTGCCGAGAGCACGGCCTGAGCGTGGCGCTGGCGACTCCGCGGATCATCAAACCGGGGGAAGAAGGGCTGGTGCGGCAGATCGCCAATTGCCAGCCCCAGGGGGTTCTCGTCCGCAATCTGGCGGCACTCCACTATTACCGCGAACGGCATCCGGGACTGGTCCAGTACGGCGACTATGCCCTCAACATCGCCAATGAGCTGACTGCCGACCTGCTGGCGCGGCACGGATTGCGGCGGTTGACCCCCGGCTACGATTTGAACATGCAACAGCTTGAAGCGCTCTTGCAGCGCATCGATTCGGGGTTGTTCGAAATCGTGCTCCACCAGCACATCCCGATGTTTCACATGGAACATTGCGTCTTCTCGCATGTCCTTTCCAACGGTCGCGATTGTCACGACTGCGGTCGCCCGTGCGATCGGCATCGGGTGGAACTGCGCGACCACGTGGGAGAGGCGCATCCACTGGTGGCGGACGTTGGCTGCCGCAACACGCTGTTTGCGGCGCGGGCGCAGTCCGCCGCTCCCTATGTCCCGCGGCTGCTGGAACTGGGAATTCGCCAGTTTCGAGTCGAGTTGCTCCGCGAGGACTCCCAGGAAGCGCGCGGCCTGGTCGCCAGCTACGCGCGCGTGCTGGCGGGACGGGACTCCGGCCCTCGAGTCTGGCGCAATTTGCAGGTACTCAACCAGATCGGCCTGACCCGCGGCACGCTCGCCTTTGAATAGCCGATGCTCAAGAGTCGCTCGGCGCGAGCTCCTTGCGGCGGGCCAGTCGCGAGGCCACCCAGGTGTCCAGAAACAACTGCGACGTGTGATACAACAGCATCGGAAACATGGCGAACGGATAATCCGAACCGAACAGCGCCGGATCGGTGGAAATCAACAGCCCAATGGGCAGCGTCTTTTGGCTGCCGGCAAACGCGACCGCAGCGGCCTCTGCGGGAGAACTACCGGTCCGACGTGCGATCCACCAGCCTCCCCCCAGCGCCAGGGAGTGAATCCCGACGCAGCAACTCCACACGACGAACACTCCGCGGACCGTGATGGGAGGCGTCGGAGCCTCCTGGGCCGGGGTTGCGTTGCGATATTCCCGCGGAAGCGCTGCGGCGATCTCGGCGCTCTCGACGGGGAGCGGGACGGCGGTCTTCATTTGCCGCAACGCGACCCCGGCGCGGAGCGCCGCCGTCAAAACCAGCACTTCAATCAGCACCTGAGCGGCGACGCCTATCGCGGCCTTGTGCTTCACGGCGAAGTCGTGCAGCCGGGCCGGTTGTCGCAGGAGTTGGCCGGCGATCGTCGGTGCCAGGACCGCCTCCAGCAAGTCCAGCATCAGTCGACCGATGGGAAGTTCCACCTGGGTTCCCGTTGTTCCTTGCAGCCATAATGGTGTCAGAACGAAGCAGCCGAGATTGGTGGCGAGGGTCGTCAGCAAGGACACCGCGTCATTGCCGCGGGCCTTGCGGGTCATGACGGATGCGGCGGCGACCGTGCAGGGAACACTGGAGGCGATCATCAGCCCAAACCGGAAGTCATCCGACTGTTGCACCCCCATCAGTCCCCAGGCCAGGAGTGGGACAACGCCGTAGTTCATCAGACAGCCCAGGAGCACCGGTCGCGGCGAACGAAACGCGGCCCACAGATGCTCGCTGGCCAGGCTAAACGCCATCAGGAACAGAACGCCCGCGGTGATCCACCGCGGATTGAGTTGCTGGACCAGCGGTTGCAACTTTTGATCATATCCCAGGAATCCCAGCGTCATCCCCGCGACGATCAACGCCGCCAGTGTCGTGAGAAACCAATGCTGCTGCCAGTAGTTGCGCATGCTCACGACAACGAATAGGTCTGAAACGGATTCTGGCAGGGATTACCGCGGGCAATGTGCAATCGTCCGTGCGCCGGCTCCGCAATGAGCGCGGCGACGGTCTTTCCCGTGTTGGGAAGAATTCCGTCGCCATATCCGGAGTGGGGATGGCGGCAAATCCCGACCGGGGCTCCGGCGTGGTCGCTGAGGATCCGCTGCAGTTCCGGCACGCTGAGCGAACCGAAGCGTTCGGTGAGCAGCGTCTCCATTCGCACCTGCCGGGGGAACGAATCGGGAAGGCTCTGCTCAAAGTTCGCAGGGCAGGCGTGCGGAGAACACAGATAGTGGTTGGCATGCGCCAGAAACCCGCGTCCAGAGTCTGAGATCACGAACGGCCCCTCGCTCGTCAGTTCGACGTCGCGTAGTTGTCCCTCGGCGCACACGACGTAATTGCCATTGGAACAAACTGGTACGCGTTGAAATAACCCCAACAAGTCATCCAACCGACGACACTCCAGCAGCATTCGCTTCAGCGGATAATGCGGCAGAGCGAATTTCCAGGCCGGTCCCCCACCCAATGCGTTGGCGAAATGCGCCACCCCGGCGGAGTTCACGCCGTGATAACCGAGCATGCCGCCAAACGTCCACATCAGAATCTCGGGCTTGCCTTCCGGAGCGAGCCGCAGCACGTAGGCAAACTCCTCGATTTCGGCAGGAGTGTCGCTCGTCTGGCCGATCAGAATCGTTCCCTCCGTTGTCCCGCGCGGTCCAATGACAAACGTGGTGCAGGCGCCATCCCCTGCCTGTCCCAGTTCCCCGCGGACTTGCGCCGCCAGGGCCTCGCCATAGTCGATTCCCGCCCCTTCGGCCAACCCCGCCACCTCCTCCAGCAACTGGGGACAATGCTGCTGAAACAGCGATTCGAATCGCACGGCACGGGCCGCGAGCTGCGAACGGGTCAACGTCAACGACTCGGACAGATAGTCGAGAAAGGCCAAAATCTTCGGTTGGGCCTGCACGCCGTGCTGACGGCCCAATTCGCGCGGCGAGCCGGATGCGGTGTAGAGGGGGTAAGACATGGACTAGAGATTTGGGGTTAGTCGCGAGGGAATTCTGGAACGGGAATCCGGGTTCGGTGGGTAGGGTAGCTTGTTTCTGGGCGTTTCGCTAACTTACCGGGCTTGATCACTGTTTGGGGCGGGAACAGCCCCAATTTTTGTCCGCCAAAGTTCTGGAGCACACACAGACATGCCGAAGGTCGTGGTCACCGCCAAGATCAACCCCATCGGGCCGCATAACGAGATCTTCAAGGCTCATGGTTTTGAGGAACTCCATACTCCCGATGATTGCGATCCGTTCGTGGAAGACCAATTGATCGCGCTGGCCAAGGACTGCGAGGCGGTGCTGGCTGGTTCCGAGCCCTTTACCCCCAGAGTCATCGCGTCGCTTCCCAAACTGCGGGCGATCGTCCGTGCCGGCGTGGGGTTTGACGCCGTGAATCTTGCTGCCTGTGACAAGGCTGGAATTCCGGTCTGCACGACTCCGGGGGTCAACCACCATTCAGTCGCCGAGCACACGATTTCCCTGCTGATGGCGATCGCCCGCGGATTTCCGGAATTGGACCGCAAGGTCCGACAGAATCGCTGGGATCGGAAGGCCTATCCGCGCGTGATGGGCAAAACGATCGGGCTGGTCGGTTTGGGACGGATCGGATTGGCGACGGCGTGGCGGGCGGCTGGGCTGGGGCTCAAGGTGATTGCGTTTGAGCCGTTCTCTTCGGCAATTCCGGTGCGTGATTTTGTCCAGCAGCACAATATCGAGCTGGTCGACCTCGACACGCTGATCGCCCGCTCCGACTACATTTCGCTGCATTGTCCAATGTCTGCGGAGAATCATCACCTGATCAACCGCCAGCGCATTGCCAGGATGAAGCGCGGTGTGATGATCGTCAACACCGCGCGCGGTCCCCTGATCGATGAACAGGCGCTGGCCGAGGGGCTGCGTTCTGGGCAAGTGGCGGGCGCTGGGTTGGATGTCTTCGAGGAGGAGCCACTCCCCTTGACCAGTCCGCTGCTGGAACTCGACAACGTGCTGCTGGCAGGACACGTCGCGGGATTGGACAATGAGTCGGCCTACGACACCTCCAAGATGTGCGCCGACATCATTGTCGGATTGCACCAGGGGCGTTGGCCGCATGGATGCGTGCAGAATCTGGCAGGTGTCACGGGTTGGAAATGGTGATTGCGCCGGCGGTGAGGAAAGCGCTGCCGAAATTCTCCCGTCTGATGCTCCCCTCCGTGTCGCGTCGATAATCCTCGGAGACGACCTCAAGTCGGTCGGAGGGTATCGCATGCGCATTCTACCTGCTGCATTGGTGTTTGGCGCCGCCGGCGCCGGATACGTCTACACCAACGAAGAACTATCCAAGTCTCTCTCCCCGGCCACGTGGATCAGCGAGGACTCGACACCGGCGAGGGGCCGTAGCGAGACGCTCCATGGGGCCGAACTGGTCAGCGCCTCGCTGGAAGAAATCGTCGCGGTTGCCGGTCCGGAAAACTTGGGGCTGGAAGAGGTGTTTCGGTTCGATCTGACGCCGCGGTCGATCACCGAACGCTGGAGCCGCGTGACCACCGGCCTGGGGGACGTGAATTACCAGGGCTATCGCGTGCCGCTCGTGACGGGGACGACCTCTTCGGACCTGGCGGGGAGTCTGACCTACTATTTCGACAGCCAGCCTCGCTTGCGGCGGATCACGTTTCTGGGAACGACCGGCGCCCCGGAGCGCGTCGTGCAGTTTATGGTGAAGAACTATGGGTTCCGCCGCAGCCCGACCGGCAACCCGCGCGTCGTGACCTATCGCACGCACTACGGTCGCGCGGGGCTTCTGGAGATCACTGCCGCCGCCGTCCTGGACCGCAATCAGGCTCACCAGAATTACACGCTGGAATTGGCCATCGAACGTTAGCCCCCTTCCGGGTGAGCGAATGCTTTCGTGAAGTCGCCGCTGCGAGCAGCACGCACCGGAATCATCCCGCGCGGACAGCGGCAGACCATTCGTCGAAGATTGATTGGCCCCTCTTGGAACGGTTTCTCTGGCCACAGGCGCATGGGCGGCTTGGACGCAACCTCCCCCGTCCGGTCCTCGCGGATTGGTCCAACCTGCGGTTCGCCATTCGGTAGTCCGGCTGCTACCATGCGATTGTCCCCCAGGAACGAAGCATGACCAGCGCTGAGCCTACAAGAACCCCCAATCGCCTGTTGCACGAGTCGAGTCCCTACCTGCAGCAGCATGCGTACAACCCGGTCGACTGGCACCCCTGGGGGGACGAGGCACTGCAGCTCTCGCGGCAACTCGATCGCCCGATTTTTCTGTCGATCGGCTACAGCGCGTGCCATTGGTGCCATGTCATGGAGCATGAGAGCTTCGAAGACGAGTCGATCGCGGCGCTCATGAACCGGCACTTTGTGAATATCAAGGTCGATCGCGAGGAGCGCCCCGATCTGGACCAGATCTACATGCATGCAGTGCAGCTCATGACCCGCCGGGGGGGCTGGCCGATGTCGGTCTTTCTGACCCCCGAGGGGAAACCGTTTTTCGGCGGAACCTATTGGCCCCCCGATGCGCGGATGGGGATGCCGGGGTTTCGGGACATCCTCCTCAAGGTGGCGGAAGCGTGGAACGATCGCCGCGCCGACGTGGAATCAGGAGCCCAGGAACTCACCGCGGCGGTTCAGGACATGGGAGCCCCGACCCAGGCGTCCGCGGAACTACAAGCCCCGCTGCTCCAGCGGGCCATGCAGCAGCTCGTGAGCCTGACGGACCGCCGCCACGGGGGATTCGGCGGGGCGCCGAAGTTCCCACATGCGATGGACCTGCGGCTGTTGCTCCGCTGTTGGAAGCGGTTTGGCGATCAGGACGCCCTGGAGGCGGCGCGGCTGACCCTGGACAAAATGGCGGGGGGAGGAATCTACGACCATTTGGGTGGCGGGTTTCATCGTTACTCCACCGACGAACGCTGGCTGGCGCCGCATTTCGAGAAGATGCTGTACGACAACGCGCTGCTCGTCCCGGCGTATCTCGAGGCGTATCAGGCGACCGGCAGTGCCGCCTACGCGCGCGTCGCCCGCGAAACGCTCGATTACGTGTTGCGGGAAATGACGCAACCGGAAGGGGGTTTTTACAGCACGCAAGACGCGGACAGCGAGGGAGTCGAAGGGAAGTATTTCGTCTGGTCGGAGCAGGAAATCGTGGAGGTGTTGGGAGCGGCAGACGCCCGCGTGTTCAACGCGTGCTACGACGTTTCCTCGCACGGCAACTGGGAAGGGCACAATATTCTCAACCAACCGCGTCCCCAGAGCGGTTGCGCAGCGTCGTTGGGGGTTGCGGAGGACGAACTCGAGGAGATCCTGTCGCGCTCCCGACAGAGGCTGCTCGCCCAACGCGGCCGCCGCGTTCCCCCCGGTCGCGATGACAAAGTCCTGGTCGCCTGGAACGGCATGATGCTCACGGCACTGGCGATGGGATCTCAGCTCCTGGGGGAGTCGCGATTTCTCAACGCCGCCTGCCAGGGGGCGGAATTCCTGCTGGCCCGCCTGAGACAATCGGACGGCACCCTGTGGCACGTGTACAAAGACGGGGCGGCCCGATTCAACGCCTTTCTCGACGATTACGCCTGTCTCATCGAGGGACTCGTGTCGCTGTACGAAGCGTCGTTTCAAACACGGTATGTCGACGCGGCGGTGGAACTGTGCGAGACGATGCTCAAGTCATTTCACGACGATCGCGATGGGGGCTTCTATTACACTCCGAATCACCACGAGCCCCTGATCACCCGCAACAAAGACCTGCACGACGGCTCGACCCCTTCGGGGAACAGCATGGCGGCCACCGCGCTTCTGCGTCTGGGGCGATTGGCCAGTCGTCCCGATTTCGAGGAGCGTGGCGCCCAGACGCTGCGTTTTCTGTCGGGTCTACTCGCCCAGGCGCCGGCTGCCTCCGGGCAAGCGCTTCTCGCAGTCGATTTTCTGGTGGGACCGGTGTGCGAGATCGCCATTGTGGACGGCGATTGTCCGGCGGAGTCGGAGGAGGTTCTCGACGCTCTGCATCGACGATTCCTCCCGCACAAAGTCGTCGCCCGGCAGCTTGCCGGGAGCATCGATTCGCCCCTCCCGCTGCTCAAAAACAAGTCGTCCCGCGGGGGGGCCGCGACGATCTACGTCTGTCATCACGGGACATGCGGGCTGCCGGTGACCGGGGTGGCGGGGTTGGAGAAGGCTTTGGCGGAATAACGGCATGCACGTTCTGTTCGTTCACAAAAACTATCCGGCGCAGTTCGGACACGTGGCGCAGTATCTGGCCGGACAACATGGCCTCCGCTGCACGTTCATCTCGGAAAAGCCCGCGGGACGCGACGGCGCCATCGAACGACTTCAGTATCAGCCCATCGGCGGCGCCACGCAGGCCAACAGTTTCCTCAGCCGCAGTTTCGAGAACGCCATCAGCCACACGCACGGGGTCTACGCGGCGCTCCAAGCGCGTCCCGACATTCAGCCCGACCTGGTGGTGGGGCATTCGGGATTCGGTTCGACGCTGTTTCTGCGGGAATTGTACGACTGCCCGATCATCAACTATTTCGAGTATTTTTATCGTCGCGCGGGAACCGACCTCGATTTCCGGCCCGACTTTCCCCCCTCCGAAATGACCCGCTTGCGGGTGCTGGCACGGAATGCGATGCTCCTTTTGGACCTGGAAAACTGCCAGGCCGGCTACAGTCCGACACAGTGGCAGCATCACCAGCTCCCGGTGGAATTCCACGACAAGGTCCGGGTGATCTTCGACGGGATCGATACGAACCTCTGGCGCCCGCAGCCCGCTCCCTCGCGGCGGCTGGGAAACTGGCAGATTCCGGATGGGGTTCGTGTGGTCACTTATGTTTCGCGCGGCCTGGAGTCGATGCGTGGCTTCGATCTGTTCATGCAACTCGCCGGGCGGTTGTGCGAATGCCGCTCTGACCTCATTTTTGTGATCGTCGGCGAAGACCGCATCTGCTATGGCGGCGATGCCGACCACATTGGCGGGAATTCATTCAAACAGTGGGTCTTGTCGCGCGGCGACTATGACCTGTCCCGTTTCTTTTTCCTGGGATTGATCCCTCCGGCGAGCCTGGCGCACCTGTTCAACCTCAGCGATCTGCATGTGTACTTAACCGTGCCGTTCGTCCTATCCTGGTCGCTCTTGAACGCCCTGGCATGCGGCACGACCGTCCTGGCGTCAGACACTCCCCCCGTCCGCGAGGTGATCGAGCACGGTCGCAACGGATTGTTGACCGACTTTTTCGATCTCGACGCCATGACCGAGACGGCCCTGACGGTGCTGGATCGCCCGCAGGAGTTCCGTCGTCTGGGGCGCGCTGGAAGTGAGATGGTCGCGCAGCGTTACAGCCTGGAGGTCTGCCTGCCGCGGATGTTGGCGCTGTATCAAAGCGTCTGACGGGCGTGTGTTTAGGGACTATTCGCACGCCGACAGGCAGGATGGCCATCCCACGGATGCGGAGCTTACCCCGAGGTGCTGGACGTCATAGCGTCCGCGTCGGTCGAATCACTTTTACACCTCCGCCAGCAGGTCTTCCCAACGATCCACATCAAGCAATCGCGCGGCGAGGCTCTCAAACACGGCCGGTTCAGCAATTCCTGCGATCGCCTTACGAACCTTCGCAGTGGGCTTGCCGAAACGCCTGGTTCCCAAAGCCAGTAGAATCTTGCGGGCTTCCTCATGCCCCTCTTCACGTCCCTCCTCACGACCCTCTTCACGACCCTCTCTCAGAATCGCCTGGTAGGTGACTGATTCTCTCATCGAACGAACTCCTTGCAAAAGCTGTTGGGTAAATCCCTCCTCGTATTCTAACCCCATCAACACGTATGTGGCAGTCCAAAGTCGGTTGCGTACCGGCTGGCTGGCCTCGCGGCAAATACGCTTGTCCATTTCTCGGATGAGCCCCGGCAGTTCAGACGGCTCGACGTCCGTCAGCGGCAATAAGGGTAGCGTGCCGATCCCTTCGGACAGGATGGCATCCGGTGAAAGCTGCCACAGACGGACGATCTCGTACTCGAACCTGAGGTAAGGCTCTCGCCTTGGCAGCGCTTTCTCAAGCAGCCCGTTCATTGTCTTGCCGTCCGCCTCCGGACGGAGCAAGAGTGCCACGCTTCGCACCGCAAGCGAATGCCGATTCCCAAGTAGGACGTTGTATTGCAACAGCCGATCGGAAAGTGTCCGGTCGTAACTGGCCTGAAATTCCAGGTGCAAAATCCAGAGATCGGATTCATCGATCCGCAAAACCTTGTCGGATGCCGCCGTGACGGTCGACACGTCGGCGTCAATCACAGTGACCGGCGCCCGGCGTTTGACTCCGAAAAAGCTTGCCCAGTCGCGTGGAAATACTTGGGGCAGATCCTTGGGGGTGGCATCGTAGGGTTTGGACATGAACGTGGTGCTCCTATGCGGTCGTCGTGAATCCCGGAGTGATTGAAATGCTCCTTCCCCCCAAGTGGGAGAAGGGTTCGGGGAACCAGCGACTCAGCGCAAGCTGCTGCACAGGCGATTCTGGCGTTTCACACAAAGGCAGTGAAGGTAGCCCTCTTGCCTCGCCCCCTACCCCAAGATCTTCTTCCGCAAATCGGTCAGCAACTTGAGGGCGATGCCGATATCGGCCTTTTGCCGCTCGCGGTCGTGGGCGATCTCCCGTTCGATCGTCAGGGGGCCGGTGTAGCCGACCTCTTTGAGCGTCCGCAGATAGTTCTCCATCCCGACGTCGCCGGTTCCCAGCGCCACTTCGCTCCCCCATTCTTTGCCACGCCGGTCAGGCGCGGCCCATTTGGCGTCTTTGCAGTGAACGCTGCGCACGAATTTTCCCACCTTTCGCAGCGCGTCGATCGGCTCGCCGGATCCGTACAGAATCATGTTGGCCGGATCGAAATTGATGAACAGGTTGTCCCGCTCGACGTCATGGATGAAATCGAGCAAGTGCTCGGCGGATTCCTGTCCGGTTTCCAGGTTGACTTGCTGGGCGTTTCCCGCGGCGTGGTCCAATAGATCGCGGGCGCAGTTGACCAGGTCGCGGTAATCGGCACTCCGGCGATCTGCGGGAACGAATCCAATGTGCATCCCCAGCGTGCCGCAGCCCAGCAGTTTGGAGAAATCGGAGATTTCGGTCATCTCCGCCAGTCGCGCCGCCCGCGTCTCGCGGGGAACGAGCCCGACCGTCCGGATCGTGGTGGGAATGTCGGCGTAACTTTCTCCATCGAAGCCGCCAAATACCGCCGTGACGGTGATTCCGGCCGCCTCGCACTTTTTGAGAAACGCATCAGCCGCCTGAGCGTTGCGCGTTTGTTTGTGGGGGGAGTGGATTTGGACGGTGGGGATTCCCAGTTCCTTTGCCACGTCCAGATGGACTCCCAGTCCCGCGTCGACCGAAGTGAATACGCCGATGGGCCAAGTTTGCATGCGTCGTCTTTCCAGTGAATTGAGTGGTGGGCAATCGGTTTGCTATTGCCGAACATCTTGATATGTTGACGATTGAGTCAGCAGATGCAAGCGTCCGCGGGGGGCCGCGGAGCTGCAGACAGAATCAGCGGGCCGGGAACAACATCATGATCGCCATCAAACAAGTGCTCCTGCCAGTGGATTTCAGCGAGCCCAGCCTCAAGGCGACCGAGTACGCCCTGTCGCTGGCGCGCCAATTCGGTGCGACACTGCACCTCTTTCACGTCATTGAAGACCCGGTCGTTTATCTGCCGATGTTCGAAAGCTATCCCCTGCCGACCCGCGAGCAGTTTGAAACCTATGCACAGGACCGGCTTGAGAATTGGATTGCAGAGGAAGACTCCGAGGGACTCAAGATCGAGCGCGTCTGGCGGCACGGCAAGCCGCACATCGAGATCATCGACTACGCTGACGACAGCCAGGTCGACCTGATCATCATCGGGACGCACGGTCGGGGAGTCGCGGCCCATCTGCTGCTGGGGAGCGTCGCGGAAAAGGTCGTCCGCAAGTCCCCCTGCCCGGTGCTCACGGTGCATCCCAGCGGGAAACAATTTGTCCATGCCTGATCCGGAGAGCCTGAATGGCATCTGGCATTCGGCTGTAGGGGCCAAGCGGCACACGCAGGGGAGAGGCGACTTTGAACTACATCGACGCACATTCGCACATTTGGACGCCGGACACCGGGCATTATCCGCTGGCGGCCGGGTTCCGCCGTTCGCAAATGTCCCCGGCCAGCTTCACGCATGACGAATTGATGAAGGAGGCCGCGCCGGCCGGAGTCAATCGGGTGGTGCTGATTCAGATGTCGTTTTATGGCTACGACAACCGCTACATGCTCGATGCGATCAAGCTGCATCCGGATCGCTTCTCGGGAGTGGCCGTGATTGATCAGAGTCAACTGCATCCCGAGCAGGAGATGCGCGAACTGAAGCAACAGGGAGTGCGCGGATTTCGAATTTATCCCAAAAACATGCCGGTCGACCAATGGCTCGACGGCGAGGGGTTGCACGCGATGTTCAAACTGGGGGCCGAAGAACGGCTGGCGATGTGTTGCCTGATCGACCCCAAGGCCCTTCCCGCCCTCGATCGGATGTGCCGCAAATTTCCCGAGACTCCCGTGGTCATCGACCATCTGTGCCTGGTCGGCGGCACGGGCGAGATCAATCCCGCCGAAGCCGAAGCGCTGTGCCGCATGGCCCGGCACCCACAGGTCTCCGTCAAGGTCTCCGCTTTCTACGCTCTTGGAAAGAAAAAACCGCCATACCTCGACCTGGCTCCGTTGATCCGTCAGGTGCATGACGCGTATGGACCCGATCGACTGATGTGGGCGACCGACTGCCCGTTCCAGGTCGTGGAACAGACCTACCAGCAGTCGATCGATCTGATCCGGCATGGGCTCGATTTCCTCACGGCAGCGGACAAAGAGGCGATCCTCAGAAAAACCGCCGAACGGGTGTTCTTCACCGCCTGACCAACAAGCCACGCAGGCGACCGGCCAGCGTAAGCTGGCCGGTCACCCCAGCAAGGGCGATCCCATCGCCGAGATCACCTCCCTCCCGCTCATGGAGGTCGCTTACCCAATCCGTTACGATCCCATCCATGTCCCGAAATCGCTGGCGACAATGTGTTCTAATCCTTTCGACCCTAATTGGCTCCTGGCTGGGGAGGGTGCAATCCCATTCTGCGGTCGCCTGCGGCGACGGATTTTCGACGTTTGCCGACACATTCGGCGTGGTGGAGACGACGGTGAATGAAGAAGTGGTTATCCTGCAACTTGGAAGTGTTTCAACG
>JBJXGA010000428.1:0-6018 GCA_046152955.1 Planctomycetales bacterium
CTGGATTCTGGAAGGGGCCAAATTCGACGGAACGGACGCTCAAGCCAAGGCGCCGTTGCGGAGTCTGGTGCCAACCGACGCCGAACGCCTTGCTAAGGAACTCGCGGCACTGACTCCGGAACAGTTGGCCGAGCGCCGCAAAGCACGCGGGAGCGAGCTGTGGCGCAACGCCCTGGCGTCTCAGACGCCGGTGGAAGCGGAGAACGACGGTTTCTATGTGCTGGGGAACGTCAACGACGCGCGACTTCGCGAGATCGCCCACTGGGCCGAGCAGGATGCCGCGACGTTGAAAAAGGTTTTCGCCATCAAGGATCCGCTGATCTGGCGGGGGCGGCTCACGGTGTATGTGTTCGCCGATCGGTTTTCCTACGCTGAGTTCGTGCAATCGATCGAGCAGGCGGAGGTTCCTCGCGAGATTCACGGCCACGCCCGCGTCACCGCGGCGCTGGACCAGGGGTACGTTTGCGTGGAAGATGTGGGGGACGATCCGATGGAAGCGCACCCAGGGATGCGGGCGCTGCTCTTGAATCTGCTGGCGGAAGCCATGTTGCAGCGTTCGAGCAACAAGATTCCGGACTGGGCGGCGCGGGGAGTGGGGTTGGCCATCGCGGCGCGCGAAGATCCTAAGAACCCCTATTTCCGGGCGTTGGCCGGCGCGGCGCACGAAGCCGCCAAATCGTTGTCCAAACCGGAGGATGTCTTTAGCAACGGGTCGTTTTCCCCCGCCGACATCCCCGCCGTCGGGTTCACGCTGGTGACGCACATGATGAAAGTGGGAGGGGAGCCGCAGTTCGTGAAGTTCCTCAATCAGCTTTCCGCTGGCAAGTCTCTGGCTGAAGCGCTCCAGACGGTCTATTCCGCCGATCCCGGATCGTTGGCTCGTTCCTACCTGGCCGGGTTGGCCACCCTCAAACCGGTCATGAAAAAGGGGGCGAAGGCCAAGCCGTAACGGCCGGCGCTGATTGATCTGCGGCGCGCAGGATCCTGGCGCCGCGCGAGAGGGAGAGCTTTCGCATTGGGATTGGTCGCGTCGGCCATCGGCTCATGCCCGCAACGTGTATGCAGGACGTGGTCATTGTTGGCGGCGGTGTGATCGGGCTGTCGCTCGCCTATGAGTTAGCCGGGCAGGGGGTCTCGTGCGCGCTGTTCGACCAGGGAGCGCTCGGACAGGAATCTTCCTGGGCGGGGGCCGGCATTCTGGTTCCCGGACAAGCGCTCGACTCCGGAACACCCGAAGCGCGGCTCCGCGCTGCCAGCCATCGCCGGTGGCCCGATTGGAGCGCCCGACTTCGTGAAGAGACCGGAATCGACAATGGCTTTCGTCGCTGTGGCGGTTTGGAGGTCCGGTGCGGAGGATCTCCCGAGGCGTTGCTCGAAGAGGTGGCGCATTGGAAACGGGAAGGGGAGCAGGTGACGCCGCTGCACGGGACGTCCCTTTGGGAGTGTGAGCCCCACCTGAGTCGGCAAGTCACAACCGCCTACCGGCTGCCCGAACTGGGACAGGTCCGAAACCCGCGGCATGTCAAAGCGCTGATCGCCGCCTGCCTCCGCCGGGGAGTGCAGATGCACGAGGGAACTCCCTGCTGGGGCTTCGATCGCGCTGGTGAACGGATCACGGCCATCCGGACGTCGCAAGGACGAATGGCGGCTGGCCAGTTTGTCGTCGCGAGTGGAGCGTGGTCCGCGGCGTTGCTCGCCGATTGCGGAGCAGCGCCGCGGATTCGACCGCTGCGCGGACAGATGGTGCTCCTGAAAATGCCGCGCTGTCCCATCCAGCACGTCGTCAATGTGGGGCCGCGGTATCTGGTTCCGCGCGACGACGGGCGGACGCTGATCGGCTCGACGGAAGAGATCGTTGGTTTCGACAAGCGGACGACCGCGGCAGGGTTGGCTGGACTTCTGGAATTCGGACTGCAAGTGGTTCCGCTGCTGGCCGAGGCGCAAGTGGAACGGAACTGGGCCGGACTGCGGCCGCAATCGGCCGACGGCCTTCCGTATCTCGGCAGAGTGCCGGGGGTGGAGAACCTGTTTGTCGCCGCCGGGCATTTTCGCGCAGGACTTCAATTGTCCCCCATCACCGCCGAGTTGCTCGCGCAAGTTCTGTTGGGGCGCAACACGACCCTCCCGCTGCCGCCGTTCGCCGTCGATCGCCCGACCCCCGCACTCGGATCGGACTGGCAGCCCTGGGGAGCGCCCGATCAATCGCGAGAAGGATCGTCATAGAAAACCTGCCAGGAGTCCACACCCGTGCGTGCCGTCGTTCAACGAGTTCTCTCTGCCAGTGTCCAGGTGGGCGAAGAAGTGGCGGGGACCATCCAGGGAGGGCTGCTCGTCCTGCTGGGAGTCGCCGAGGGAGATCTGGCCCAGGATGCCGAATACCTGGCGCAGAAGATTTGCGGCTTGCGAGTTTTTGAAGACGACGAGGGAAAGATGAACCGCAGCCTGCTGGAGGTGGGAGGGGAGCTGCTGGTGGTCAGCCAGTTCACGCTGCTGGGGGATTGCCGGAAAGGAAGGCGTCCCAGTTTTGACGGCGCGGCGCGTCCTGAAACGGCGGACGCGCTGTATCGGCACTTCGTTGCGTCGGCAGAGGGGCAGGGACTGCGCGTGGCGACGGGACGTTTTCAGCAACACATGCGCGTCGAACTGGTCAACAATGGACCGGTGACGCTGCTGGTTGATAGTCGCCGCGAGTTTTAACCCCCGCCTCGCTTCCACTGAGAAAGCGAATTGGTGTTCATCGATTTGGTCGGCTGTTTGACGGACGAGCCGGCGCTCATCGCATCATTCCAGCCAGGGCGCAGCGCGGAACAGCCGCCGAGCAGACACAGACCGGCCAGCACAAACAGTCGCAATCCAGTTGAGCGGAGGAGAGACATGATCCACCAAGAACTCCATGAACGGCGGGAATTCTAAGAATCGCGGCGATTGTGTCAATGCCAATTGGGTTTGTCGGTTCCTGCGCCGGGCGGTATATTCCCGACCGCCCGTGGGCTCGACCGCCGGGCAACCGACCTTCGGAACAGGATGACCGACATGGGATACGATCTGTGCATGCTGGGGCTGTTGGCCTACACCACGATTCGGGGCGCCTCCAAAGGGATCGCCTGGCAATTGGCGGCGATTGCGGCCCTGGTGCTGTGCTTTGCGTTTGCCACCCCGTTGTCGCTGGCGGTGGCCCCCGCGATCCATTTGGATCCCCCGCTCAATCGCTGGGTGGCGATGCTGGGGATCTACCTGGGATTTTCGTTCGGCTGCTTTGCCATAGCGCGGATGGCCCGCGGCTGGCTGGAGGCGCTGAAATTTGAGGAATACGATCGGCATCTGGGGGCGCTGTTCGGGCTGCTCAAAGGGGCCACGCTCTGCCTGGTGATCACGTTTTTTTCGGTCTGCCTCATCGAGTCGGCCCGCGGGTTCGTGCTCCACACCCGCACCGGCCGCCTGGCGGGGCAGGTCTTCCACAGTCTGCGGGGGGTGATGCCGGCGGAATTGGACTCCGTGTTGGCCCCCTACCTCAAGAAATTTGAGGCAGCCCGCGTGGCCCAGCAGGACGACCAGGCCGCCGATTTTGACCTGGCAGAGCGCCCGGAGGACACGGACGAGGAGGACTTTCGAGGGAGCAGCCGCCGGCCCGAAGCCCCCTCCGACGACGACTCCGCACAGGATGCTGGGGAGACCCAGGCGGATGGCGACCTGATCGATCGGGTCGTGGACGCCATTGGATCCCAGGTCAAGGAATCTGTCTCCGACCTGGTGCATGACACTTTGGCCCCCCAGCGGGAGTCGGGCCGCCAGGAGCGCTCCCGGGACGATGATCCGGATCAGGAAGAACGCCCCCCGAATCGCCCACGGCCATCCGAGGAGGAAATCCAGGGGCTGGTTCAGGGGATCAGCCGGCTTTTTTCACGTTCCACCCGGGAACAATCCCGGCAACAAACCGAGATCGAAACGCTGCTCCACGGGATCCCTCCGGTGGTCGCCAAAGGGGTGCTTTTGGATTGGCGGGCGGACCTTTTGGGGACTGCCGACGATCCCGATTCCGAGACCGATGTGATGACTCCGCTGGACCACCGACTGCTGCGGCAATTGGCGCGGCAGGGGGTCGATTTGGAGGATCTGCCGCGCCCCGTCCGCGAGCGATTGCGGGAGTCGGAATAGCGCCGTGCGCGATTCAGAATCGTGCAAAAAGCCGGGGAAAACTGAGGTTCAAAGGAAACATAACAGACATTATCGGACGTCGCCCGTAGGGTAGATTTCCAAATCTGCCGGTGGAATAGATTTCCAAATCTGCCCGTGGGTTCGCTTTCCAAATCTGCCCGAGCGTCACCCACCGCCTCTGGACCCCCCATTGGAATCAGCAATCGGCTCCCGCCGTGGCGGGCGACGGAGCGGCCGAATCCAGAGTGTCGGCCACCACCAGTTCTTCAAACACGCCGATGCGGCGGAACTTCTCGTAGCGGCGGTCCAGCAGCCGGTCCACCGGGAGCGCCGACAGTTCCTTCAAACTTCGCAACAGCGCGACTTTCAGCAACAGCGCCATCTGGCGGTGGTCCCGATGGGCGCCCCCCAACGGCTCGGCAATTACCTCGTCGACGACCCCCAGACGCTGGAGGTCGCGGCTGGTGAATTTTAAGGCCCGGGCCGCCTTGTCCTTGAACTTGCTGTCTTTCCAGAGAATCCCCGCGCACCCCTCGGGACTGATCACGGAATAATAGGTATGCTGGAGCATGGCAATGTGGTCGCCGATGCCGATTCCCAGCGCCCCCCCGGAGCCCCCCTCACCGATCACGGTGCAGACAATGGGGGTCGTCAGCCGCGACATCTCGCGCAGGTTGAGGGCGATCTGATACGCCTGTCCCCGTTCCTCGGCGCCGATCCCAGGGTAGGCGCCGGGGGTATCGATAAAGCAGATGACGGGGATCTTGTATTTGGCTGCCATCTGCATCCGCAGCAGCGCCTTGCGATACCCTTCGGGATGCGGGGATGCGTTGAGCGTCGCCTCCCGATCCTTGAACGTCCGCCCCTTCTGCTGACCGATGAACATGACCCGCCATTCTTCCAGCTTGGCAAATCCGGTCAGGATCGCCCGGTCGTCGCCGAAGGCCCGGTCGCCGTGCAGTTCGGTGAACTCATCGAAGATCAGTTCGATGTAGTCGCTGGAATGGGGGCGATCGGGATGGCGGGCGACCTGGACGATGTCCCAGGCGTCGAGTTTGTCGAAAATCTCGCGCTTCAATCGAACCAGATCGACGCGCATCTTGCGGATCGCGTCGCGGGCGGCCAGATCGGGATTCGGCGCCGCTTCAAGCTGTGCGAGCTGGTCTTCCAACTCGTAAATGGGACGTTCAAACGACAGTCGATACGGGGGGGGCATGGAAATGGTCGGATTGGAAAGTGATTTTCAAACAACGGGAGGCAAATCGTCGAACCCGGCCAGGTCGTCGATCTTGAACGCCCCTTCGGACTGCGGCGCAGGGGAGGCTGGTTTCTTGGCCGCTGGCTGAACAGGTTTGACGGGCGCCGGCGCCGCTGGCCGCGCAACGACCTGCGGCACCGCCGCCGGCGCAACGGGAGGAGGCGCCGGTCGAGGAGGAACAGGGGCGGCTACCGCCGGCGGACGGACCGCCGGGGGGGGCTGTACGGGAGGGACAACGGGAGGGACAACGGGAGGAACTACCGACGGCACGACGGGAGGCATTCCCGGCGGCGGTCCCGACGCTCCGACCCAGGGCCCCTGCCCGCCTGCCGCCGCGGGCATCGCCACCCAGGGATTGTTCCCCATTCCTCCCATAGGCATGCCGGGCATGGGCTGCATGGGATAGGGGGCCATGGGGTATTGCTGTCCGGGATAGGGCTGCATCGGATACTGCTGTCCGGGCATCATGCCGGGCATCATTCCCGGAGGCATCCCCGGCATCATGCCGGGCATCATCCCCGGCGCGACGGGCGTCTGCGCGGCGGGAGCGGCGGGGGCCGGTTTGGGGGAGAGCGTCGATTTGGGTTTGGGTTTTTTGAGCGGCG
>JBJXGA010000438.1:0-27129 GCA_046152955.1 Planctomycetales bacterium
GTTTCCGCATGGAACAAATTTGCACGCGGAGGGTCGCCTTCTTTCTAATTTCTTGTCAATAGCAGTAACTCGCTATCAGGAAATAGCTTACGCCACGCAAGACGGCGGACATGGCGCTGTCCAACTAGAAGTCAATCACTGCGGGGAGTGTGGCTTCGTTTCTTGTGCCAACGGAAGATGAACCGGCCTGTGATCGGAGAGATTCGCTGCGCGCCGTTCGAGGAACCAAGTGCTTCGTCAGGAGGTTTCCGCCGCGGCATCGCGTTGGCGTTGCTATTGACTCATGGTGCGCTTGTTGGCTGGGAAGGTTTGCGTTGGAGTCCGACGATTGACGAAGTCGCGCATTTGACGGCCGGCTTGAGCCATTGGGAGTTTGGCAGCTTTGATCTGTATCGTGTCAACCCACCGCTCATTCGGATGATTGCCGCGGCGCCGCTGCTGGCGCTTGGTCCGAAAGCGGATTGGGACGACTTCAGCGAAAAGCCGTACGCGCGGCCGGAATTTGCCATCGGCGCGCAGTTTGCACGGAAGAATGGAAGCGCGATCTTTGGCTATTTCACGCTGGCTCGTTGGGCCTGTTTGCCAGTCAGCCTGCTGGGGGCATGGATCTGCTTTTGCTGGGGGAGAGAGCTGTACGGGTCGAACGCTGGACTGGTGGCGCTAACGCTGTATTGCCTCTGCCCAAACGTTGTCGGTCACGCAGCCTTGATTACGCCGGATGCCGGGGCAGCGGCGTTCGGCGTCCTGGCAGGTTACCGCTTTTGGCGCTGGTTGCGCCAACCAAGCCCGGTCAATATGGCGCTGGCCGGCATTAGCCTGGGGATCGCTGAGCTCACCAAGTCGAGTTGGATCATCCTCTTTGGACTGTGGCCCGTCATGACGCTTCTGTGGGAATTGTTGCGAGCCAAAACCTCGATGCTCTCATCGACGCGGTCGCTCGCGGAGCACAGTCGGGATCACGCGGGCCTAGGCCGACTCAAGCGGCGATTTGGCCAATTGGCGACCCTCATTGCGATTGCACTTTACGTGTTGAATTTAGGGTATGGTTTCGAGGACTCGTTTCAACCTCTCGGTGAGTTTCAGTTCATCAGCCATAAGTTGGGAGGAGTTGACTCGCACAACTCGCCGAGCAACCGATTCGCGGGGACTTGGCTTGGGCGCGTCCCGGTCCCGGTCCCGGCAAACTATTTGCGCGGCATGGACTTCCAGTGTTGTGATTTTGAAATTGGGAGATGGTCGTACTTGCGAGGTGTCCAACAAATGGGCGGATGGTGGTACTACTATCTTTATGCCCTGAGTGTAAAAGTGCCCGCTGGCACGCTGTTGCTCGTGGGGCTCGCGGCAATTCACGTAGTTGCCCGGAAAAGAAGAGGCGATGAGGAACTGGTTCGAAATGATATGATCGTGCTGGCGCCGGCCGTCGCTTTGCT
The DNA here is from genome assembly GCA_046152955.1 of Planctomycetales bacterium. Taxonomy (GTDB): domain Bacteria; phylum Planctomycetota; class Planctomycetia; order Planctomycetales; family Planctomycetaceae; genus SIAF01. Next base: position 1,431 of record JBJXGA010000438.1, read on the forward strand.
GATCCTCGTTAGCTCCCAAACCGGATTTAGCCGCTATTTTCGCTACGTGCTTCCGATGTTTCCCTTCGTGTTTGTCTGGATTAGCCAGGTTGGACAATGGCTTGCGCCGAGCGAGCGTCCCGCCCAGTTTTGCGCGCTGGCAAAGCGCCGTGTTGCAGTTGGACGCTTCGGTGCGATGCGAACGACCTTGCAATTGGCGCTGGCAATATGCGTCGTTGTTTCGTTGCTGACTTCGGCTGCGAGCAGTTTGGCTGTATGGCCGCATAGTTTGTCCTATTTTAATGAATTCGTCCGTGGACCGTTGAATGGTCCAGCGCATTTACTCGATGCAAACATCGATTGGGGACAGGATCTCTTAGAATTTCGACGATGGCATGACGCTCATCCTGACGCCCGCCCGCTCTATTTCACCTATTTTGGATTTGTCGATCCGCACATTGCTGGTCTGGATTTGCCCCCGGTTCCTGGGCAACCGCCGTTGAAAGCCGAACGTGGCGTAACCGTGTCTGACGGCGGCCCTTTGCCTGGATGGCATGCGGTGAGCATCAATCGTCTCTACGGCTACAAACACCTGGGGAATGAAAACGATGAATTTGCATATCTTCGTCAATTGAATCCAGTCGCGCGAGCGGGCTATTCGATTTCCATCTTTCACATCACGCCGGACGAAGCCAATCAAATGCGCGCCGACATGGGGCTTCCAACGGTTCGTTTCGAAAGCAAATGACGAGCATGGCCGGTTCTTCGCCCGCCAATTTCCCGTCCTCCTTTGTTGGACTTGCGAGGCGCAGCGCGCAAATTTGGTTTGCAGTCGGATCGGGCCAATTCTTAGACGAACGAACGGATGACTAGTTGCGGCTGATCCAGTAAGTCGCAATGGCGGGGATGAATTGCCAGGAAACACCGGCCCGGGCGCCAGTAACGTGAAATTGGAGCAGCGGCACAATTTAGTCGCGGTTCAGGTTTTTGATTGTGTCGTGGAACCGAGTCTTATTGAATCAGATGGTCTTCCCTGGAGCAACGGGGTCTGCTGTTCCGGGCGGCCAGGCAAGATCATGAAACTCGGCAAGCACACGCGTCTGGTTTTTGGCTGGGCGATGGAATGCCTTGACGACAAATCGCCCCAGCCTCAGTTGGCGAGCTTCGTCATCCCAAACGGGCTTCAGTCCGGCGTCGATCATCCGAATGAGTTCGTTCAATTCCAATCGCATGAACCGGATTCGGGTAAGTGTCATTGGACACCAGTTGTTTCCGAATTATTCGACGTGCAATTTGCACTGGTTGGAACGCAATAGTTTGTTGCAGCGGCGGAACTGGCGGTCTCTGCGGACAATTGGTGCTTGGAAGCGCGGCGCGAGCATCCTTCAGCAGTGGATAGGGTTCGCTCCACTCATTCCTGCAAAAAACCGCAAGAAACGACTTTGCGGGATAAAGATCGGTGGAGAGTCCGAATGGTGCTCTTGATCAAAACGGCGTTCTGCCGTGAGACTGCGGGTGTATTGTACCGGAGTCCACGGAACGAACGCCGCCGTGCAGGATGGTATCACCGCAGGCCGATGTCTGGCAAGATTGGCCGAGTTGACCGATTGGAGCTTGCTAGGATCGCTGTGGCCTATTTCTCTCCGGATTGGCAGGATCTTGGCTGCGTTTCGGAGCGACACGGCTAACGCGGCGACCCCGCTGAGTTTTGAGACAGGGTTAAAGCGGTTGCCTTCGAAAAGCTCACCGACTTTGAATTGTAATCAAATTTGCAGCGGAACCCCAGTTCATACGATTCCAACATTGCAAGGGGGAGAGAATGGCCATGGTAATTTTTGCACGTTAGTTCAGGTATTCGACGAGTCGAGATTTCAATTAACCAAGACTTCACTCGGGTGGCAGGAGCGGGGTATTTGAAGTACATTGATCATATCACTCCTGAGGCGGCCCACGGCAGTCGTCAAGCGCGGGTGGCCCCCGATCCCTGAAGGGACGCCATGAACAGCACACCGCATCGAACGCGACGAACCCCGGGGCGGTCCGGGATCACGATCCTGGAACTGCTGGTGGTCACGAGCATCATCGGAATCCTGGCGGCGCTCTTGTTGCCGGCGGTGCAAAACGCGCGGGCGGCCGCCCGGCGGACGCAATGCCAGAACAATCTCCGCAACGTCGGCCTGGCGATGATCAATGCGACTGAGAGCGCGCAGCGGTTTCCGGCGTCGGGACATTTCGCCGTGACTTCCAGCGGGTTCGCCCAGCATCATAGCTGGGTCGTCTCACTGCTGGGGTGGCTGGATGCCAAAGAGATTCATGATCGTTGGAACCTGGACCTGCCGATTGACGCCTCCCCAAACCTTGAACTGGCCGAGCGGCATCTGGCGGTGCTGGCCTGCCCCGAGGACATCACTGTCCTGGGTCGCGCGGACCTGAGCTATGTCGTCAATGGCGGTTTTGGCTGGACGACTCTCTCTCCCGAGCGGGTCAGCGATTGCCCCACCGGTTGGGGAGGGACGCCGCTGGACCTCAATGGCAACGGGGTCACCTGCCCCAGCGATCCGGCGGACGATGGCCAGTTGACTGACAAACAACTCTACTTTCAGACGGCGGTTTTCTTTCTGGAGAACTGGAAGACGCCTGGCGGGACGCGGCGTTACCATACGCTGGCCGATCTCTATGACGGTGTCACGCACACAATGCTGCTCAGCGAGAACGTCCGGGCGGGAAGCGACCCCTATTTCGCGCGCAGCGGGTGGGCCTCGCCGCACGCGCCGCGAAACAGCTTTTTCCTGTCGGCTGGCGTGTGCCTCAATGGACGCTGCGCGCCGGGACAGGTCGATTACGCGCGCGCCAATCAAGGGGCGGAGGTGATCAACGGCGGTCTGACGCAAGCGGAGGGGGAGTCCCCTTTTCCCTCCTCATTCCATCGGGGAGGAGTCAATGTCGTCTTTGCGGATGGACATGTGCGGTTCATTTCCGAGAACATCGCGGGGCAGGTGTATGCTGCGCTCATTAGCCCGCAAGGGAGCCGGATCGTCGGACCGCTGGCGCAGGTGATCCCCTCCGAAGGGGATTATTGAATGAACCGGATCGATCCGTGATGTCGTGGGGGCTGAACCTCGCTGGGACCGGAGTCTAGGGGATGGCAACTCGCTGGTACTGCACGATTGTGGGAGAGACGCTGGGTCCGTTTTCATTCGGGGAACTCCGCGAGCTGGTGCAGGCGGGGACGCTGGGCGAAGAGGATCAAGTCCGCCTGGAACACCAGACGCAGTGGCAGCGCGCCGAGTCGGTGATCGGACTGTTCCACGGCTTGCGCGCCACGGAATCGCAGGCCCCAGAGAACTCCGTAGCGGTCCCCGCGCTCGGCGCGCCCCGTACAGCGCCGGAATCCTCCAAGGCGGATCGCGCCGCGCTCTCCGAGACGGACACGGGCGGCAAGCGTCTCATCGATCGACTGATCCTGGGGACGCTGGGCGCGCTGCTCCTCTGTCTGGCGGGATTGGGTTGGTCAGCCTGGGGAGATTATCAACAGGCGCAGCGTTTTCCTCCGCCGCGCGCCGTGCGCGAGCGGCAGCAGACTTCCGAAAGAGAATCCCAACAGCCGTTCTGGGGTTTCTCGTTGGTTGAAACGCTGGTGCTGGGGATCGACGGGGTGGTCATTGTCGGGGCTGTTCTATTCATGGTGCGGCGCGGGAGGGAGCGGTGCGATCCTTGAATCCGGTCCCACCGCCTCCTGCCGCGCCAGGCTCACGGTACGACCGTGTGGTGCAATGCATTGCCTGGCTGGCGGGCTGGGAGTGCATCGCGGCGGGATTCGCGCTCCAACCGGTTTATCGGGATCGAACCGAGTTGTTGTGGCAGGTGGCCTGGTTGGCCCTGGGGCCGGTCGTGTGGATGGTGCGATTCGGCGCCGCGCCGGGTGCGATGGTTGCAGGGGGATTGCCGCCTGAAAACCAATGGGGGCAGTGCTCGCCAGGCGCCGATCCTGCGTCAACGGGTACGCGGTCGGGGAGATGGCGTGCGGGGCTGCTGGCGGCAGGGGTCGGAGCACTGTCATTTGGCGTCAGCGCGCTGGTGGGCCATTGGGTGGGCGACCTCCCCCCCTCGATTCACGACGAGTACAGCTATCTGTTTCAAGCGGAGACCTTCCTGACGGGGCGCGTGTCGGTCCCTTGTCCCCAAGTTCTGCCGGAATTGTTCGACCAGATTCATGTGCTCAACGACGGCGTCAGGGCGAGTCGCTATTTTCCGGGAACGGGACTGTGGATGGCGCCGTTTGTGGCATGGGGAGATCCCGCCGTGGGACAGTGGCTCGCCGGGGCGTTGGCCGCAATGTGCGTCTTCGCCGCCGCCCGCGAGCTGGCGGGGGATCTGGCCGGAGTCGTCAGCGGACTGGTGATCGCGCTGTCGCCGGGGGCGGCGCTGTTTCACAACCGATTGTTGTCGCATTCCCCAACGCTGCTGGGGCTGACGCTGTTTTTCTGGGCCTATTTTCGGTGGCAAAGGACTCAGCGGAGTCGGTGGGGAGTTGTCGCGGGATGCGCTTTGTCGCTGGCGATGCTCTGCCGGCCATTGACGGCGGCGGCCATGGCGCTTCCGTTTGGGATCGCGGTGGTTCTGCCGGCGCTGCGTGGCGGTTCATGGCGGGAAGCGTGCCGCCGATCGCTCGCGCGGGCCGTTCCGGTGGCGCTTCCGGTGGCGATCGCACTGGCGGGGCTCTATGGCTTCAACCGCTCGATCACCGGGAATGGCTGGGAGTCTCCCTATAGCCGGTACAACCGGGTCTACTCGCCACGTCATGCGTATGGTTTTCACAATGTCTCCCGCGCCGCATCGCGGCCACAGCAGCGCTGGATGCGCGACTACGACGCCTGGGCGCGGGAACTGACCTGGGAATTGGCGCTCGAACAATGCGAAACCCGCTGGGAGGCGTGCTGGCGACAGACGCTGGGGGTCTTGCCGATCGCCATCCTGTCGGTCGCGGCACTCCTGTGGATCCCTCAGCCTCCTCCCGGAACGGGATTGCTGATCGCCTCGGCGATCAGTCTGCACATGGCGTACGTTCCCTATTGGTTTGTAGGGATCGATGGCTGGCACTATGTGTTCGAGTCGCTGGCGGTGTGGGGACTGCTGGCGGGATTGGCCAGCGCGCGGGCCATCTCGATCTGGATTAGGGAACGCCGCCTGCTTGCGCCAGTGTGGCTGGCGGGGTTATTCGCCATCTCCTGGGGTTGTACTTACGTTCCGGCGGGAGCTCGCGAGGAAACGCGATTTGCCCGATCGCTCCGCGGGATGCAAGCAGCGCGGCGGGAGTTTGCGCGGTTCCATCGGCTGGTCGAAGAGAAAGCGATCCAGCGCCCCGCCCTGGTTCTCGTCGAACAGCCTCCAGGGAACATCCACATCGACTTTGTCGTCAATTCGCCACGCTTGGACGGCGCCGTGATCGTCGGTCGGTACGATCCTCAGAGCATGAATCTCGACGAGATTCGAAAGGCGTTTCCCGAACGCGCGCTGTATGTCTTTCGGGAACGCAACTGGTCGCTGACGCCGCTCGATGAGGCGGAATGAGAGCCAACCAACCACGGGCGAAATCGGGTGGCGGGGCCAGAGCGATTTCAAAAATTGCGACGTCGTTTCCAACGCGAGCGCTGCCCGACGACGCCGGTTCGCCAACACGCTTGCCAGCGATGGCCCCGTAGGGACGCACGGCTCACAGGACGTGAAGCTTTGAGACGCTCGACGGGGCCTTCGCTTGTCTGGGGTTCCGGCAATGCTTTCAACCATGCCATGATGAGCTTGCCAACAGGCGTTCTGGCAGGCGATCGCTCAGACCCCGCCACCCGTCGCGGTGATTTGAACGTGGACGCTGGCAGCGTCCCCCACGGGGGGGAGGGCCTGCGCTCGCGAGGCCTGTCGCCTCAAGCCGGCCCGCTGCGGCAGACTCAGTTTCGTTCGGGAACATCCGCCAGAGCTTCGTCCGGCAGGATGAATGATCCGGCGAGGATTTCTCGGTCGTCGATGACGATGTCCGGGAACCGCGCTTGAGGGAGCACTTCGACGGCGAATATCTCCTGGACGGCATCTTCGAACTTCACCCAGGCGATGCTCTGGCCGGTTTCGATGTTCACCACCCACACCCCGCAGGCGCGGTCGGATTCCGGTCGTTCCGCGATGGGGATGCCGCTGAAGACCGCGGTCTCCCGCACCTGCGACAGGCCGATGAACGCCAGGGGACCGGCAAAACTCAACCCGCGGGTGAAACCGGGCAACTCGGCCACCGAGTGGTACTGGCCGCTTGCCGGATCGATGTATCCAAACCCGCCGGTCCCCGAATGCAAGACCCACAGCCGATCGCGATACCAGCGCGGCGAATGGGGCATCGACAGCCCGCGGGCCACGATCCGTTGTTCCTGCACGTCGATCAGGATGCCGCCGTTCCGCTTGTTCTCGCGCCAGCCCCCCGGTCCGTCGGTTTCACCCAGTGCGGTGACATAGCGGATCTGGCCATTGATGGCGCACAAACCATTCAGATGGCAGCGGTCGTCGGGAGAGAGCTTGGAAACGAACCAGGGACGCCACTGCGGCTGAAAACTGTAGATCGCGCTGCGCGTACACAAGCAGGAGAACCGCGTGTTGACGAACCACACTTCGCCGTCGATCCAGGCCATCTCGTGAATCTGCACGTCTCCCGTCCCATGCGCCGTGCGGGGGAGAAACGCCACGTCATGTTTCCCCTTAGGCTCCAATTTCGGCGCGACGGCGGGAATGTTGTGAAACTCGCGAATCTCCATTTCGGTGCCAATCGCCAGACGATTGGGGGCCAGCGCCAAGCCCATGGGCTTGGGAAACATCCGAAAATGGGTATTGAGCACCCCCTGGTCGTTCCGCAGCACCACCAGTCGCCCAGCCTGGTAGGTGGTCACCAGTACCGACATCCCAAAGTGCGCCAGCACCTCGGGAAAATTCGACGTGTGGACGCTCCGCATGGGATCGGGTTGCGGCGGATCGGCGGGAGGAGGGGCGTCTGGCTGAGAAGGAGTTGCGGCTTCGTCGGCGGGGGGAGAGGGAGTGGATGTCATGGTGTGTTCAAAAACCTGGCGCAGAGGCAGTGGATCGTGTGGCCCTCCAGGATCACTTCGCGAATTCCACGGGTGTCACCTTCCCCTCCGCGTTCACGGAAAAGAGAAATGTCCCGGTCGCCTTAGGATCGGCAACCAGTAGCCGATCCTCCTGCCAACAGAGCCCCACCGGCCCTTTGAGCGGCTCCCCCTGCACCCATTTTTCGGCCTTGCCCTCGGGTGAGATCTTCCAGATAGTCACATCGTAGTTGTCGGCCACGTAGGCGTTCCCCGCCGGGTCGAGCGCGACATGGTGCGGCAGATTGAACACTCCCTTCACCACGGTTTCCAGTTTGCCGTCCGCCCCAATCCGCACCAACTGCGGCTTGTCCGACTGCGCACTGACGGCGGAGACCCCCCACAGTCTGCCCTGGGAATCAAAAGCCAGCCCCCGCGGTGCCTGCAACTCCGCCACGACGGTGGGCATCCCTCCCGCTTCCGGAACCTTGACGATGCGGTGGATTTCCAGGTCGGCGACGTAGATGTCTCCCTGTGCATCGCAGGCGATCGCCATGGGAATGCCAATTTCCCCCTTGGTGAGGGGGACCGGCTGCTGATTGTCGTCAAAGCGATAGATGTCGCGGGTCGCCGAGTCGGCCGCCAGCAGCCGCCCCTTCGAGTCCAGCGTCACATACCGAATGGCATTGAGCGGCGTCCGGAACTTCGGCGATCCTTCAAACACCACCTGCAGCTTGCCGTCATCGATCTTCCAGACCCCGTGCATGTCCTTGTCTGCCAGAAAGACCGTCTTCCCGGCGGCCGCGACAGAGAGGGGGTATTTCATTTCGGCCGCTGGGGCCGATGGAGCGATGAGGGCCGCCCCCAGGCAGGCCAGAAGAAACGTGCGCAACCGATTCGTCAGGGTGGAGTCCATACTGTGCAGCCAATTCGTTCGTCAGTGGTCGATGAGGGCCGGTCCATTCGCGGAAAACCGGCCATGACGGGACGCCCGCAGGAATCCCGCGAGCATGACTGACTAATATAGGCGAACACCGGATCGATGTCGAAGCCTCCCGACCCGCGACCCCGTCCCACCCTGGCCCGCGCAAGAGTCTGAAGCGCCAATGAGGCGAATTGATCCAGGAACCGTTCCGTTGGTCGACTAGGAATGCGAATGCAGGTGAAACTTCAGCTCCCCATCGGCCCTGTGCCGGTGGAAGCCAGGACTGGAAGCTACTCACACGCGTGACGCCCCGTCTCCCGCGCTCATGAACCTCAGCCCCCCTCCCCGCCGCAGCAGAACATTGTCGCGCGGATCGGCTTGTTGTCGCGGCGGGGAGGGGGGCTGAGGTTCTACACGTGGGATGAATGGCTGGTACTGCACAGTTAGCATTCAGTCCTTCGCTCCACCGGCACAGGGCCGGGTGGGGGCAGTCCTGAATAGGAATGAATTGCCGTCCTTGCGCTCATGCAATCGCATTCGAGCCTCGGCTGTGCGAGCTGGCCCCAATCCTCACGCCGCTTGACTGGAACGCGTCCGCGGCCGACCGGGCGGGTCCATCCCCGTGGCGAGTTCCTCGGCGACGGCGGACACCTGCGCCGCGGAAATCATGGTTGCTTCGTCGGCGAAACCGACCAGGAGCGCCATGTCACACAGCCGATTGATGCGCCGTGGATTGCCCGCCGAAATCTCAAACAGCGCCGTCAGGGCCGATTCATCAAACAGCGGGCGCCGGGCGCCTGCCGCGTTCAACCGGCAGGCGACATAGTCGGCGGTTTCTTCCGCGGTCAGCGGGCGCAAGGGACATTTGACCGCCAGCCGATCGTCGAATTCCACCAGGCGGCTGAGGCGCGGCCCCAATTCCTGCCGACCGATCAGGATCAGCGACAACAGCGGTCCCTGGTCGCTCTGAAAGTTGAGCAACAGCCGCAGCGCCTGAAACACCGCGACATCGTCGATCAGGTGCGCCTCATCGACCAGAACGACCGGATGCAGCCCGAGAGTTTCGTGCCGCTGGAGTTCCCCTTCGATTGCCCGAATCGTCCGGTCCATTCCTCCGGTTTCACTGCCGACGGAATCGGGCGCGGCCCCGAGTGCGACTGCCAGATAGGCGAACAGTTCGGCTGGGGACATCCGCGGATACACCAGATGCACCATCGGACCGTGAGACTCTCCCAGCCGATCCGCCAGTTGGGACGCCAGGAAACTCTTTCCCAGCCCCGAATCCCCCGTCAACAGCCCCGCTCCCTTCCGGCGTTCGATCAGGTAGCGCAGTTTGAGGAGCGCCGACTCGTGGGGGGGGGCGGGATACCAGGCGCGTGGATCCCGTCCATTGTCGAACGGATGGCCCTCCAGTTCCCAGTAGCGTTCGTACATGAGTTTCCTCGATGCGCTAAGAATTCAGGCGGCGCGAATCTGGTCCGATGAGATCGTCGGGGAAAAGGTTTCGACCACTCCCAGGCATTCAATCTCCGGGAGTAACGGCCCATCGGCTCCCCCTCGGTTCCCCTGCAAACCGTTGGAGCGCAGGACGCTGACATACCCCTCGACCGCCGGAGGAGCCAGCATTCCATCCAGCAACGAGTCTTGGGGGCCTGCGTCCAACAACAGCAGGTCGTATGAGTCGCGCAAATTGAGCAGCCGACTCTGCACCAGCGAGGCGGCGACTTCCGTCCGCGCATCACCCGGTGAAATCTGGAAGAGTCCCAGTTGATCCGGAATCAACGTCACGACCGGCGCCGCGGTTTTGGCAGATCGTTCAATCTGGGACGGTTCGTTGTCCGGATTTAGCCCCAGCAACGCCGCCAGTTGCGGATGGTCCAAATCCAAATCAGCCAGCAGCAATCGGCAAGAGCTTTCCCGGACAAGCCATTCCGCCACAGAGAGCATCAGCGACGTTCGACCGGCGCCGCGCCCGGGTCCGGTGAAGGCGATGCATCGGCGCCCCGTTGCGGCGATTTGCTCTACGAGCGTCTCTCCCAGGATGCGAATGCCTGGCCCCGCCATGGACTCCAACAGCCGCTCGCAAATGGGAGGCCAGTTCCAGGAGGGGAGCCGCGGCGCAGTGACGGATTCTGTGGCGGGAGTTTCCAGAGCATGGCTGGGATCGATGCGCCGCCATTGGCCGCGGACCGCTCCTCTTGCTGACGACTCGTTCTCGTACGAGACAATCGAGGAAGGATTGGCGGTCGCAGCCCCCTCCCGCGGCAAGAGCGCTGCCAATTCATCGGTTTCCAGTGGGGCCAGGCTGGTGTCTGCCGTGTGTTTTGGCGTTCGGAGCTTGGGGGCCCACCCGCGCGCGGTTGGGAGATCCGTCGGTGAGGCGACCGCGGCTGTGGCGTCGGCCTCGCTTTTTGAATAGGCCTTGGTCAGGGCACGATCGAGGAGCGTCATGTGAGGGCTTCCGTGCGGTTCGCGTTCATTCCGGGATGATCGAGCCGTCCAACCAAACGCTCCGCGGAGTGGTCGTCTGCTCGGTTTGGTACGTCGCTGATTCGACCGCGCCCCGATCGTTCCAGGCCGGAAAGTCCTCGGCACTGGAGACCCGTTCCGAGTGCCTGTCTGCCAGTTCGGCGGTGAGTTCCGACTCGTCCCAACCGGGTTCGCCGACGTCCACTTCCAACAGACTCAGATCGGACCCGTTCAATGCGCTGGAGGATTCATCCACTCGATTCCATCCCTGGAGTAGCATCCAACCCGACCCGATCGTCAGGGCCAGTGGGGCCAGCCACAGGGCCGACCGCCAGCGATGTTTGCGCCGCCCCCGCCGATCGCGCGGCGGCAGTCGCTCAAGAATCCGTTCCAGGACCTTTCGTCCACGCGGTTCTCCGCGAACCGACTCGGGGCGCGGCGCGGCTGCGGGTCGCTCGTCGGTCAATGCCGGCAGGCGAATATGGAACGGACGGCCGGTTCCCGGTGCGGGATCGTGTCGGGTGGTGGACGGGTGGGGGCGCAGGGCTGGCATATTCCGTCACGGAAGCAGTGTGCGGAGGGGAGTCCGGATCGGGGCAGGATCACCATCGAGAGCCGGACCAAATGTCCGGCTGACAGCGATACCGCGCATCAAAGATCGGCGATCGAACGTGCCGATCTTGAGCATTTTGCCGATTTTTCCGGTTGCGCAGGGAAGCACTCGTCAGCAGGGACGAACGTTCCCCGCGCGTGGTCCCTTGTCCCCCCCATTTCCGGCGTCGTCGATCACGTCGTATTCGACCGCCTGCCCTTCCTTGAGCGTGTCAAATACCCCTTCTTCGACGGCGGAGACACAGACTGGATCAAGTCTGTCTCCAAGAATTACGCCACCTGGAGAACCACTGCCCCCCGCTGGTCGAAATCCCTTTGCAGTTGGTACGATCATTCCGGCGACAACCGCCTGTCGTCAACGTCTACTTCTACTTCCTGCGCTCGATTTCCGGATGCTTCTGATGACCCTTCGATTTTCCTCTCGCCTGTGTGCGATGGCCGCCATGCTGATCGCGCTGCCCGATATTTTGTGCGCTCAGCACCCCCCCTATGACGTCTTTCCGGCGGCCGATCCGCCATACTACCGGGTGCGCTACGACACCTCCTCCCGGCTGGGGGAACTCATCTTTCCGGTGAACTACACGATCTGGATTCCGCCGGAACTCAAAGAACTGCGCGGCGTGGTCGTGCATCAACACGGATGCGGCGAAGGGTCTTGTCAGTCTGGGCTGACCGGCGCCTACGACCTGCACTGGCAGGCGCTGGCGCGAAGGCACGCCTGCGCCCTGCTCTCCCCTGCCTACGAGCAGCCGGAGATGGCCGATTGCCAGATGTGGTGCGACCCGCGAAACGGCTCTGACGAGGCGTTTCAAAAGGCGCTGCGGGATCTCGGTGAGCGATCCGGCCACCCGGAATTGTCCCGCGTGCCGTGGGCGCTCTGGGGACACAGCGGGGGCGGACATTGGGCCGGAGGGATGGCGCTGCTGCACCCGGAGCGGGTTGCCGCCGCCTGGCTCCGGTCCGGAGTGCCGCTGCTGAAACCGGATCCGGGGCGTGCGGGGGTCAAAGTGCATACGCTGACCGCTGCCGCGCTCAAAGTTCCGATGATGTGCAATCTGGGAACGAAAGAAGGAGTCACGGTCAAGGACGATCGTTTCGCGGGGGTCTGGCCGGCGAACGAGGCGTTCTTCCTCAAGGTGCGCGGCGCAGGAGGGCTCGTCGGCGTGGCGGTGGATCCACTCACGGGGCACGAGTGCGGCAATCAACGTTATCTGGCGATCCCCTGGCTCGATGCGTGCCTGACGGCGCGATTGCCCAAGTCTCCCGGTGAGCCGCTGGCTGACATGCCGCTCGACGGGGCGTGGTTGGCGGAGCCGACCGGCTTCCAGGCGGTTTCTGCGGCGAAGTTTGTCGGGGATTCCCGACAAGCCGCCTGGCTGCCGAATGAAGCGCTCGCGCGGAGCTGGATGCAATACGTCAAAGACACCAACGTGACCGACGAAACGGCGCCGCCGTCGCCGACGAACCTGCGCGTGACCGGCAACTCGCTGCGGTGGCAGGCTCGAGCCGACCTCGAAAGTGGCCTGTCACACTTCCTGATTGAGCGCGACGGCGAGCTGTTGGCCCAACTGCCTGATCAGGGGAAAAATGTCTACGGGCGTCCCATCTTGCAAAACCTGCAATACAGCGATACTCCGCCGCAACCGCTCTTGCCGTTGAAATTCACCGACGCGATGGCCCAGCGAGGAAAGACTCACGTCTATCGCGTGCTGGCGGTGAATACCAGGGGCTTGAAGTCGGAACCGACGACGGCCGTTCCTGCCCCCATCGCGCACTGGAAACTCGATGACAGCGGCCCCGAGGCGCGCGACAGCGCGGGAACGCATCACGGCACAATTCAGGGGCCCATACCGCATGCCGGGAAGTTCGGCAAAGCGCGGCTGTTCAACCGACCGCGGGGAGACCAGATCAGCATTCCGAATTCTCCCGACTTGGAAATCGGGACGTTCACTGTGTCCGCCTGGGTCTGGCTGACAAAAGAGCCGACGTTTTCAGGAATCCTGGGGACACGCCAGGGTGGGGAGTTCAATTTCGACATGAAAGTGAATGCCGACAAAGTCCACGGCGACATTGGCGATGGCGCTCGCTGGATCGAGACGAAAGTCAACTTCTACCAAGAGGACGTCGGCAGCAACGGTCAGGGGGGAGATCTGGCGCTCGAGCGCTGGTATCTGATTACGTTCGTCATCGACAACGACCGGAAGGAATGTCGGTTGTATCTGGATGGCGATCGCAAACAGACAATTCCCTTTCAGGGGGAACCCCGATTGATGCAGTCCGGCCAGACGATGACGATCGGCAACACCGGCGCCGGCGAGTTCATGGACGGAGTGATCGACGACGTGCAGATCTGGAACCAGGCCCTCTCCGATCCGCAAGTGGCCAACCTGCGGGCTTGCCAACCGGAGTAGTGCCGCGCCCGATGCCGGTGGCCAGATTGACTCACCGCCTTCGGCGGACTTCCACGACGGAGCCAAACGGCAGCTCCGGCCAGAGCGCGCCGACCGGATCGATGTGCGCGGTGATCGTCGTCGGTTGTTGTGTACCCATCTCGCCGGGGAGGTCCGTGGTCTGCGGCGGAATCTCTTCGATGCGTCCCTTCCGCTTGGATCCATCCGGAAAGCGAATGTCGACTTGCGTGCCGGGTGCAAAGTCGGCGATCCGTGTCGATTGAAACGGCAGGACCAGATACGGTTGCTCTTCATCCAACAATTGCACGATCGGTTCCTGCGGCCCGACGCGATCGCCCACCTGCTTCTGAAACACCCCCACCAGACCGGCGGCTTCCGCAACCAGAATCAGCTCCTTGCGCTCCTGTTCCAGCGCGGCCAGCGCGCTGCGGCTGTGCTCCAGCCGGGCCCGCGCCAGATCAACCCCCATCGAGCGTCCGATCTTCTCGGGAAGATCGCGGCTCAATTGTTCCAAATCGCGGATGTGTGCCGCGCACAGTTCCAGTTCGGTTCGCGTCGCTTCCTGGAGCTTTTCGCTCAGCAGCGCCGCATCCGAATCGCGCCGTCCGATTCCGCCGGTCCCCTGGTCAAAGACTCCTGAAGAGCGCGACAAAACCGGACTGTGGCTGGAGGTCGTTCCTCCATTGGACCATTTCCCGACGATCTGGCTGGAGAAGTAGGGCGGAGCGGGAACCTGCAACTGTTGCCGAACCACCTGTGCCGAGCGCCACTTCGCGTCAAAAATCCGGTCGAGGATGTCGCGCCGCTGGATGTCGAGTTCCACTTCCAGCCGCGCTTCGGTGCGCGACAGTTCCAATTCCAGCGCTTCGACCTGTTCCCGGCACGCTTGCCAGCGCTGCTCCAAGTCCTGATCCTGAAGCGCGGCCAGAGGCTGGCCGACGGTGACGACCTGGCCGGGAGCGACAAGAATCCTGGCGATTCGGGCCTCCCGTCCGGCGGTGACGGTCCGCAGCCGCGCCTGGAGATAGCCGGTGAACCGCTCGTAGCGCACCTGCTCGATCCACGCCGTGGCGCCGATGCTGGCGACAACCGCCAGGGCGGCAAAGCAAAGAATCTTGCGTCGCGAAGCAGGAAACGGCCGCAAGGGCCATTGGGTTTGCGGCGCCGCCGGGACAGGTTCCGACTGCATGTCTGAGCGTCCTTTCATCCGTGGTGGGGACTGGGCGTCGGCCGATTGCAGCAGGGCAACCAGGGGGCCGGCACGTCGAGGCGTACCCCTCCGATCCGTCTGAAAGTTGGATCGGACGAGACGAACGGAATCCTGATGCGAACCTCCCAACCCCGCTTCTTCCCTCTCCCCATGCGGCGGAGGAGGAAATTTTTCCGGAATTGCCAAAGGATCTCCGGCGCGCAACCGACAGCCCAGGCGGATTGGCTGGAAATCGTCGTTGTCTGCGGCGGGGAGGGAGTCAGCGGTTCATGAGCGAGACAATACTGCCATTTTGTCCACTTCATGACTTGGCATCCCCCCATCCGGTTGATATAGTATACGTATGTATCGTATTTCCTCAAAGGAGGCAGCTCATGATGTGGGATTCTCAACGAGACGTGTTGACGCAAACTGTGGATCGGTTCGTCACGGAACTTCTGACCGGTATCGGGATCGATGCTCCCCCGGTCGATGTGGTGACCGTTGCTGACAGGATGGGAATCGCCGTTATCCAGGACGCGCACCAGCAGCCGCGCGGACGCCAAACGGTCGTCGCCGGCCGCCGGTCGATCTTTATCCGCCCCGATGAGCGTCCTGAACGGACGCAGTGGGCGGTGGCCCACGAGTTGGGAGAAACACTGGCGCACGCGGTGTTCTTTGAGGCGGGGATTGATCCCGGCGAGGTGGCCCCTCAGGAACGGGAACAGACGGCCAACCTGACTGCGTCCCGGCTGCTGCTCCCGGCGTTGTGGTTTCCCGACGACGCCCACCGACTGGAGGGGAACCTCCCCGATTTGAAACCCAGGTATGCCACCGCCAGTCACGAGTTGATCGCCATGAGGCTTTTGGATTTGTCCACTCCCACGGTGATCACGATCTTCGACCAGGGGCGTCAAACGCGCCGACGCGGCAACGTCCCCGCGCGGGTTCCTCCGCTGGATCGGAATGAGCAGGACTGCTGGCTGGAGGTGCGACGTTTTCGGCGAGCATGCGAGCGGAAGCACGACGGACACCGCACCCAGGGATGGCCGATCGATGAAGCCGGTTGGCAGCGGGAAATCCTCCGCACGACGTATCCCGACGGGGATTGACGCGGTCCCCTGCCGAACCGCCTGGACCGCAATCGGACGACACGAGTCACAGGCGCCGTTGCCGCGCTGGCAGGGGCGCTTGTCGGTCGCCACGTTCCCCGTTAGTCTGGCGGAACGATGGACACTTCCCAAAGGCAATCGATCCGCAGCGTGTGCGTATTTTGCGGTTCCCGGACCGGCCATGACTCGCGGTACGTCGAGTCGGCTCGGCAACTGGCGCAGGGGTTGGTGGCACGTGGCTGGGAACTGGTGTATGGCGGGGGGCGCGTGGGATTGATGGGGGAACTGGCCGACGCGACCCTGGCCGCCGGCGGCAGGGTGATCGGCGTCCTCCCCAAGCCGCTGGCGACGAAAGAACTGCTCCATCCGCAGGTGACCACAATGCATATCGTCGAGACGATGCATGAGCGCAAGGGGTTGATGGCGGAGTTGTCGGACGCGTTTGTCGCCCTCCCCGGAGGATTTGGCACCTACGAAGAGACGCTGGAGATGATCACCTGGGGACAATTGGGGATCCATCGCAAGGTCGTCGGCCTGCTCGACGTCAAAGGTTTCTATCAGCCGCTGCTGCAGTTATTTGATCGAGCGATCGAAGAGGGCTTCATTCGCGCGCACCAGCGGCAGTTGCTGGTGACGTCCGAAGATCCGGAGGAACTTTTGGAGCGGATGTCATACCACGAGTTGCCCCCCGTCCGGCAATGGATTAGCCCGGCTGAGAGTTGATGAGCATTGGAATTGTTGGGGGAATGCATCGTTCATCCCCGTTCAGCAAAGTCCCGGTCTTCGTTTATGGAGAGCTTTGAATGCGACACCGATTCACCGTCCGCGGCGCAATGTTTTGTCTGGCGTCCCTGGCGCTCCACTCCGTTGTTTCTCTCGCAGTAGCCGACGACTGGCCACAGTGGGGAGGGCCACAGCGCGACCTGGTGTGGCGCGAAAAAGGGATCGTCCGGCGACTCCCGACAAAGGAATTGTTGCCACGCGTTTGGGCCAGCCCGTTGGGGGAAGGTTACGCCGGACCGGCCGTGGCCGAAGGGCGGGTCTTCATCACCGATCGCCTGCCGGATTCGGGAACGGATCGGGTGTTGTGTCTGGACGCCGATTCGGGAGAAGTCCTGTGGAAGCAGGAACGGCGCGTCCAATACACGGTCGATTATAGCGCCGGCCCCCGAGCGACCCCCACCGTGGACGGGGACCGGGTCTATGCCGTCGGGACGATGGGGGATCTGGATTGTTTCGAAGTTGCCAGCGGCAAGTCACTCTGGCACAAGAATTTCGTCGAGGAATTCGACACCAAGATTCCCATCTGGGGGATGGTCGCTCCGCCGCTGGTGGATGACAATCAGTTGATCACGCTCGTGGGAGGAACCGGCAACGCCCTGGTCGTCAGCTTCGACAAGCTGACCGGCCAAGAGCTGTGGCGGGCGCTGGAAGATTCCGAACCGGGATACTGCCCTCCCATGATCTACACCTACCAGGGACTCCGACAGCTCATCATCTGGCATCCGCACGCCATTACGGCGCTGGATCCCGCCAATGGAAAGACGCTGTGGGAAATGGACTGGAGCATCAAGGCAGGGTTGTGCGTTCCGGTTCCGCGGCAGGAAGGAAATCGCCTGTTCCTCACCGCATTTTACAACGGTCCGCGGATGCTCGACCTGGGGGCCGATGGCAAATCCCCCACAATCGTCTGGAAGGGGTCCAGCAACAGCGAAATCCGGACCGACGGCCTGCATTCGATCATGCCCACTCCCTGGGTGACCCCGACGCACATCTATGGCGTCTGCAGCTACGGACAGTTGCGCTGCCTGGACTCCCAGACCGGCAAGAGGCTTTGGGAAACCCGCGAGCCAACCGGCGACGGGAGGTGGTGGAACGCCTTCTTGATCCCGCACGAAGATCGGTTTTTCATCCACAACGAACAGGGGGATTTGATCATCGCCCAGCTCTCTCCCAAAGGCTATCAGGAAGTGAGCCGCGCCCGTCTGGTCGCCCCAACCCGCGAAGTCATCGGCCGCATGACGATCTGGTCCCACCCGGCCTTCGCCATGCAAAGCGTCTTCGCCCGGAACGACAAGGAGATCGTTCGGGTGAACCTGGCGGAGTGACCGCGGCCAGGGCCGCGACTGGTCATCGTTGGGCCCCCGCGATACCGATGTCCGGACTTGAACCGTACCGCGCACTTGACTCTGGCGATCATCGCAATGGTCTCCAAAATCTGAACGTGCCAGAGTAGAATACCGGTGAGGGCTACGGTATCCCTAGAGGAGACGGCGATGAGTGAACTGACGTTGGAGTCGCTTGCGAAACGGGTGCAAGCTCTGGAGAACGCTTTGGCAAGCAATGGGCCAGCGCGATCGAGCAAAGATTGGCGCCGAGTGATTGGCATGTTCCGTGACAGCGACTTCATGCGCGAAGTCGACGAGGAATGTCTGCGGATGCGCCAAGCAGAACGTGAAGCTGCTCGTCACGAGGAGTCGCCCGAGTGATTCTCCTTGACACGGATCACACGACTTTCTTGAAGTACCCCTTATCTGCCAACCAATCCGATTTTGAGCGTGTGCCAGGTTTGAGATTCGAAAATTCGCTGGATTGACCGTAGTTGTTCGACGGACACAAGGCGACTACAGGCCGTGCGAACGGTCTGGACACCCGTCGAGAGCGTTTTTCTCTGACAGCCGACAATTGACTGTAAGCCGTTTCAAGAGTTGAGTTTGACCGCATACGCTCCAGGTCACACTTGAAAAGTGTGCGGAACCTTCCGGGGTCACTGGGCGATGGTCGCGAGTGTCCTGTTGGTTCGGGTGTCGGACAACCCAATCAGCAGTTGTCGGTAATCATCTGGCAATTGCTCTACATCGTTTTCGTCGAGGGGAACTCCGTTGCTGCGCTTCCATGCACCCCACATCAAGTTCAATAGGTCGCGCCAATAGGGAGTCAATTCGTTGAGCCATGGACGGCAACTCTGCCGTGGATCAAGGGCGAGCGCTACACGGCCCGCCTGTTCCACCCGCACCAGGTCGGGAATCTGGCGGACCGCCTCAGGGGTCATCGGGGGCATGGCTGGGACTCGATGTCCGGAGTCGGCCAACACCGCACGTGCGAGAGGGAGTTCGTCTTCGTAAACATGCGCCGAGTTGCAAACATGAGCGAATCCTCCCAGTGGAATGCCGAGCCGGACACTCGCCAATTCCTGGAGCATCGTGAGTAAGAACAAGTCATACGGAAGAACCATCAATACCGACTGCGAGCGCATTTGTCCGATGGCCTCCAGGCACCCACCACGCACCAGGAAATGCAGCGCTCCAGTGCAAGAAACGTCGCGCGTAGGCTCAATGACGTCCTGGGGAAGAAACACCTGCAGGTACGCGCGTCGCGACGCGGGATCGGACTGAAGGCGATCCAGGGCAGCCTCGAACTGGCTGAGGGGCGTCGATTCCCCTCCGAAAATCCTGGGACCAATCGCCGAATTCAGCGTCGATCCGTCATCGGAAAACCTCGCCCCTGAGCGATTATAGAACAGCAGCGGAGCGATGGATCGGGAGCGCGAAAGTGCATGCACCACGAGGGCGATGGCATACTCGACGCGGTAGCCCCGCACGCCTGACACCACCCAGCGATCACGAGGATGGCGAATCCACGAGCCCGCGACCCGCAACTCCCGAGTGCCGCGCGTTTCGCGTCCAAATTGCGAACCGACCGATGACGCATCTCTTACGGGTTCAACGACCGCTCCGTCGTCGACGACTTGACCCAGAAGGGTCGTCCAGGCCTCTTGAACCGAAATTGAGGATTCCAGAAGATTCACAAACAGGTCACTTTCGTAAAGAACGCCTCGTCCGTTGCATTTATCGATTGGCGGCGATTTCAAAAGCAGCGAGATTCCGAAAACTGTGCAGGTCTTCATTGTACTCTGGAGTGGATCCCGACGCAGGCGACTCCCAGAGCGGGCCGTAGTCCTTCTTGTTCCAGGGAACCAGCGTCTGGAATTGTGTGGCGTCCGGCTGCTCACTTGGAATGTTGGGCCACTCCCAGTCGATGACTTTGGCGATTGTGCTGCCGGCCTGCGCCAGGGCGTCGATCTGGTCGCGAAAACCAAGCAGCGCGGCCTGAATTCGGGCAATCAGATCGGAAGTGAAAGTTCTGGCTGCCGTGGAATCGGCATAAAACACCAGGAGCGTGCGCCGAGTCCCCTTCTGGTCAGGAGACAGCAGTGGAACAGCCAACAACTCACGGACGCTGCCTTTCATCCGTCTGGCTTTCGACCTTTCCATCAACCGGTTCATGTCATCAATTAGATCCTGCGGGACCGAGCTCGGAGAAGCCTTTGATCGCAGCAACAGCGGCCGGCGCAATTGCGCGCACACGCCAATCGTCAGTGAGCCCAATTCGAAGACCCGTCCCACGGTGCGGCGTTCCAGGGCGGATCCACGGTCCCCCGGTGACTGCTTGGAGGACTCAGACTGCGCGTCATCCTGCCGCGTTCCTGCATAGTCGCACAACTGTTGAAGGCACAATCGCTCATTAACGGGGATGAGGCGATGCAGTGTGATCCGAATCGTCGCCTCCGAACCGATTGCCGAGGGAATCGACGACTGCATCATGCGGGCGACCGTTTGAACGAACGTGAAGGCGATCGCTTCGCAATACGGATTGACATGCTCCCGCGGCACAGGACCGGAAAGGCTGGCCGACGGCTGCCGTCCCACGCCACTGGCAAGCCCATTTGCCACGTCGCTGTCCACGTTCTCGGCCCACCATCCGGGGCTCCACGCTGCGCCGAACGAAGCGGGATCTTGCCGCTTTTGCAGCTCAAATTCGGCAAAATCCCAATATCCGGCCTGCCGCAACCATTTGCTCCGGTCGGTCCCATATCGAATGATCACACGATCGAACTCTTGAGTCACCAGTTGTCCGGCCTTCTTCCCCTCACTTTGCTTGTAGACCACCCCGAGTTTTTCATCTGAGGTCAGGAATCGCCTCGCGACTGACCAAAACTCACCCGCCACGTAAGTGAACTTCTTCAAGGCGTGCAGACGGTGGACAACAACACGGTTTAGAAACGACGCGCGGCAGTCGTCAAACTCCGTTTCGAAAGGGCGCTTGGCGAGAAGCATCACTTGTGCATCGATTCGAGCGCGAACTTGCAATTGCTCATCGACCGCGCGAAACATTCTCCTGCGGACCAGCAACTTGAGCTGATGGTCCAAGTCTGGAGGGCGTTCACTCCACAGTCGCCGAAGTTCTTCGACCAGCGGCATGCGCTTGGGGAAAAACTCCTCCACGATCCGATCCTGTCGAAAATTCTCGATGCACAGTCGCTGCAAGTCGATCAACCCACCATCACCCATTCCCAGCACGAGCCATTCTGTCGCAGTGTCCACCGGGTGGTCTGGTTGCAGTTGATGGAAGCTGTCGTTTTCCCAGTAGGAATGCCGCGGCAGCACTGGGTCCGTTTTTTCCACTCCGAATCCGACCGCATAGACGACGCGCTGCACACGATAGGGACTACCGTCAGCCTCAGAATTCGTTGCGGGATGATGCACCGACAGGCTCTGGTGCTGTGGATCGTATTTGTGAGTCGCACTGAAATGACATCGGAGACGGTTCAAGTCCTCACTGACTTTCTTGAGTTCCTTCCATTGACCGATGATCTGCCGCGCAACGTCGGATGCCGTCCCTTCCACCCAGGAGAGCAGGGGCAAGCCAGCGTAAGGCTGTTCGGATCCCAGACGCGGCCAATGGTAAATGTGCGGATGGATCCACCGGATATCGCACCCTCGTTGCAGATGGCATTCGACCGGCTGCTTTTCAACCAGGACGACCTTCTTGCCGAGCCAGAGACTGGCGGCGGCGAACGTCAGCCCCGCGACCCCCGCTCCAATCACTACCGTCCATTGGTCTTGCGCCATCGAATTCGGCTGGGGGAGTCGATCGGCATGAAATAGCGCGAACGCCAGATTCAGCGCTCGAACCTGCTGGTCGTAAACAGTGACCTGCCGGTCAAAGGTTCCCAGGACAAATTCGTTGGGAATCTCCGAGGATGTCAACAGCAGACGTCCAGCTCGATTAGAGGGGCTCTTGATGACTCCGAATGGTCGCAACAAATTCCAGAGGTCCGGTTCTTCGATGGACATGTTCATCGCCTCAATATGAGCGCTTCAGTCATTTCCAGAGCTACCTCCATCAGCGATCAGCGCGTCTGCTTCCGTGCGTGAAACGGCCCGGGAGCGAGGCCAACGTCGCGGGCCTGACTTGGTGGTCGTCCCTCAGATGGGTTTGTCGATCATATCATACGCCACTGTTCGGAACAGTCTGCCGCGCCACGTCGGCAACATGGCAGCCCCGCGGCCGACAGGGTATATTTATGGCTGTCCGGAGGCGCGACCCGCTGCGGCCTGATCTGGGCCGTTCGTGGGGCTCGTGGTCCACACTTGATCTCGGTCAGGAAAGATGGCTCCTCGAAAAACTCCCCAGCCGTTTCCCACGCGCCCCCCCTGGACTCCCGACGCTCTTTCCCCGTCTCCGGACATCGCCGTGGTCGGAGATGTGATGGTCGAGTACATCCTCGAAAAAGGGGATTTTCCCCAGCTTGGCACGACCCGCATCATCGATGATGTTCAGGTGGAAATCGGCGGGCCTCCGATCAATGTCCTCTGGCACCTCACGCATCTGGGACGCAGCCCCCGTCTGGTGGCGTGCGTCGGAGCGCGCGACCAAGCGGTTTTACAACAGCAGCTTCCCGAAATTGACTGGTCGCGCCAGTCGTTGCTCAATCGTCACGATTGGACCGACACCCTGATCGAGTTCCGCGACTCCGCCGAGCGATTCCGCGCGTTGTACGTTCGCGTCGATCCCGGCGCTGGAATTCATGATGCGTTGCAGGACGAAATCGGAGCCCCCGACTGTTTGATTCTCAATGGCAGCCGACATGCGTTCCTGCGAACAGGATTTTGCCAATTCATCCGGGAGGCGCGCCGTCGCAAGCGTCATTGTTTGATCGCCTTCAATCCCTCGTATGCCATCGCGACCTATTCGTCCAAAGAGCTTATGGATTTGCTGGCGCTGGCGGACGTAACGATTCTCAATCGAAAAGAAGTCGCCTGCACACTGCGATTCGCCGGCGGAACGACCAGGCGCAAACTCTCTGATTCCATTCCCGGAATCCTGATCGCCACCGACGAAGACCGGGGCGCTGTGATCTGGAATGGAGGGAAGAAGACCGTTGTCCCATCCCTGTCCGGACTATGCGGCGATTTCCTGGGGGCGGGCGATGGCTTTTTTTCCGGGTATCTGCATCAGCACCTCAATCGGGACACCCCGCTGGCGGCCAGCGAATTTGCTGCCCGCTTCGCCGCACTTGTCGTGCGCTCTCAAAAAATCCGGCCAAAAGTGACGACGACAGCAGCCCTCCGATACAAGCCCCCTTCGCCCCGACCATAGGAACCAACATGAATCGACTCGGACTTTCGGACCACGACCGTCGCTTGCTGAAACAGGCCGAGCAGGCAGCATCCCACGCCTATGCACCCTATTCCCGGTTCCGCGTCGGGGCGGCCGTGCAAGGCCGCCTGGCGATCTACTGTGGCGCCAACGTCGAAAACGCCAGTTTTGGCCTTTCGCTATGCGCGGAGCGGGTGGCGCTGGCGACTGCCATCGCCAATGGCGATCGCGAACTGTCTGCTGTCGCTCTGGTTTGTCTGGATGGAGACGTGGCCAGCGGACTGGGCGCCTTCATGCCCTGCGGCGCTTGCCGTCAATGGCTGGCGGAACTGGCGCCTGGGGCGGTGCTCCTGGTCGGCTACGGGGATCAGGTCGAACGGTTCTCTGTGGCGCAGTTGCTCCCCGATCCGTTTGCCATCTCACCGTAGCGTCGCGTTGAGTTGCGCGCCGCAGGCGGCCAGAACGGTTTGCTGCGCGGCGTCCACTTCGTCGCTGGTCAGCGTCCGCTCCGGGGAGCGGTATTGCAGATGCGCCAGGTACGATTTCTTTTGCGCGGGAATCTGCTGGCCGCGGTACTGATCGGCGAACGTCACTTTTTCGAGCAACGGTCCGGCGGCGGCGCGGATGACTTCTTCCAGTTCCTGCCAGGAGATGTTTTCGTCCAGCACGAAATTCAGATCGCGCTCGATGGGTGGATACTCCGGAAACGGACGATACTTCGGAGCAATTTCGGCAATCGACTGCAACACTCCCAGATCGAGTTCCACCACGGTGACCGGGTTCGCCAGATCGAGCGTTCCACGGGCAGACTCCGACAGCTCTCCCAGCCAGCCCAAGCGCTGCGTACCGACGAGCAATTCGCAGGACCGACCGGGCAGGCAGGGGGCGAGGTTCGCCGGGCGGGCCAGCAGCCGCGCCCCTGGTTGGGCGGCGCCGAGCAGCAGTTCCACGATCCCCTTCATTTCCGCAAAGGACTGGCCGCTGACCAGTCCCAGCACGCGCGGCTGCGCCTCGGGACGCTCCGGATCGGGAGCAAGATAAATCCGGGCGATCTCGAACAGGTTGGCGTGCAGCGCCTGATGCCGCTCGTTCTGTCGACGGCACTGCAACAGACTGGGGATCAGGCTCTGCCGCAGGATGTTCTCGCGCTGGCGAGAACTGTGTTCGACGCGCAGGGGAGGTGCATCGCTCCAGGGACGAAACAGGTCGAACAGTTCTTCGCTGACAAACGACAGCGTCACCGCTTCACAGAACCCAGCGCCGATCAACACGTCGGACAGGCGCAGCGCCAGGCGATCCTGGGGAGTCGTCTGACTGACCTCCAGAGGCACCGGCACATCCTCGGGAATTCGCTCGTAGCCATGCACGCGGGCCACTTCTTCGATCAGGTCGATTTCCCGCGTCAGATCGCGCCGCCAGTGCGGGGAGGTACACTCGACAGTCTCCGGTGCTCTCCCGGCAACCGGCGCCAGCCCTAGAGCTCGCAGAATTCGCTCCACTTCGGACCGGGGAATCTCGATTCCCAGCATCCGCGGAAGTTGGCTCAGTCGCAGGACGACCGGGGCGCGGGGTTGGCGCGTGGCGGATCCGGCCACGATCGATCCGCGGCACAATTCGCCTCCAGCCAGTTCCAGGATGAGCTGTGCGCAGCGGCGACTGGCCCAGTCCAGATTCTCCCGATCGATGCCACGCTCGAAGCGATAGGACGAATCGCTGAACAGGTGCAACCGCCGCGCCGTGTTGCGCACCGCCAGCGGAAGGAATTCGGCGGTTTCGATGAGGACGCTCGTCGTCGTGTCGCTGATTTCTGTCGCCAGTCCTCCCATGACGCCGGCGATCGCCACCGGGCGGGTGGCATCGGCGATGACGCACATCTCCGAGTTGAGTTCGTATTCCCGCTGGTCGATGGCGGTGATCTTTTCGCCGGGCGCTCCCCTGCGAACGACAATCCTCCCTTCCGCCAGCTTGTCAAAGTCAAAGGCGTGCAGCGGCTGGCTGCATTCCATCAGCACATAGTTGGTGATGTCCACCACGTTGTTGATGGGACGAATCCCCAGTGTCGTCAGGCGGCGGCGCATCCAGGGGGGACTGGGGGCCACCCGGACTCCCCGGATCAACCGGGCATGATATTGGGGACACAGCTCCGTGGATTGCAGATTGACGGCGGTCAGCGTCTCGATCGGCGGCCCGCTTTCCACCGGGTTGCCGGGGGGCACCTTCGTTTCGCGATCAAACAGCACCCCCACTTCGCGGGCGATCCCCAGGTGGCACAGGCAATCGGGACGATTACTGGTCACCTCCAGGTCGATGGCGATGTCCCCCTCCACCTCGGAGATCTGCTCGAGATTGAGGCCGGCCATCATCAGCCGTTCAGCCAGCGTCTCCGCCGGCATGTCGAGGCGGACGTATTCCTTAAGCCAGTTCCAACTGACGATCATGCTGTGCTGTCATTCCCAGGTTCGGCCGTGCTGCCGCACCTG
>JBJXGA010000439.1:0-20435 GCA_046152955.1 Planctomycetales bacterium
GTTTCCGCATGGAAC
Organism: Planctomycetales bacterium; assembly: GCA_046152955.1. Classification (GTDB taxonomy): domain Bacteria; phylum Planctomycetota; class Planctomycetia; order Planctomycetales; family Planctomycetaceae; genus SIAF01. The sequence continues at coordinate 16 of JBJXGA010000439.1, forward strand.
AAATTTGCACGCGGAGGGTCGCCTTCTTTCTAATTTCTTGTCAATAGCAGTAACTCGCTATCAGGAAATAGCTTACGCCACGCAAGACGGCGGACATGGCGCTGTCCAACTAAGACCGCACGTCAACGATTCCGGATGTCTTGACAACTCGATTGCCGCACCCCTTGTTTCTCTTCTTCTTCCCGACAGGAGCAGTCCCATGCCCGGTTCCGTGACTTCCCGACGGCGTTTTCTGAAGCAGTCCTCGCTGGCGGCGTTGGCGGGGGCCACGCTCCCGTATGCCTGGAACAGCCGTCAGGCGTTCAGCTTTTTCGCCGCGTCGGAGCGGCCCGTCGTGGGGTGCATCGGGGTGGGGGACCGCTGGCGCGGGGGGATCGGTCCCAATGTCTTCAAGTTTGGCGACGTGGCGGCGGTCTGTGATGTCGACGCCATGCATGCCCGCATGGCGCAGGAGCAGGTGCGTCGCGAACAGGAGGCGCGTGGCGCCAATCGCCAGGTAAGCGCCTGCGAAGACTACCGCAAGGTGCTCGATCGCAAAGACATCGATGTGGTGACGATCGTGACCCCCGATCACTGGCACAGCAAGATTGCGATCGAAGCGATGCAGGCGGGAAAAGATGTCTATTGTGAAAAGCCGCTGACGCTCACGATCGACGAAGGGAAACAGATCATCCAGGTGCTGAAGGAGACCAAGCGGGTCTTCCAGGTTGGCACGCAACAGCGCAGCGAAATGGGGAACGCCGAAACGCCGCAGTTTTTCCTGACTGCCGTGGCGCTGGTCCAGGCGGGGCGGATCGGCAAGGTGCAAAAAGTGACCTGCGGCATCAACGGAGCGCCGACGAGCGACGTCATTCCGGAAGCGGATGTCCCCCCAGGGTTCAACTGGGACATGTGGCTGGGGCAGGCGCCATTCACCCCGTTTCGGTTGGGAAAATACGGCAACAATAAGGGCTACCGGGAATCGCGGACCCATTATGAATTCCGCTGGTGGTACGAGTATTCGGGAGGGAAGATGACCGACTGGGGAGCGCACCATGTGGACATCGCGCAATGGGGGATCGGGATGGACCACTCCGGGCCGGTGTCGGTGCAGGGAACGGCCGAGCATCCGTGCGATTACAAGAACGGGTACGCCCTCCAGACCGACCGCTACAACGTGGCGCACAAATTCGAAGTCGTGTGCCAGTTTCCCAACGGGGTCGAACTGCTGATCACCAGCGAGGGGGACAACGGAATACTGTTTGAAGGGACGCAGGGGAAGCTGTTCGTGAATCGGGGCAAGATCACCGGCAAGCCGGTGGAAGAACTCAAGAGCAACCCGCTGCCGGCCGATGCTCTGGCGAAGCTCTACAAAGGGAAGCAGCCGGGGGACCATATGCGGAATCTGTTTGAGTGCATTAAAGATCGGACGCAGCCGATCTCCGACGTGGAAACGCATCATCGCTCGATGACGACCTGCCACTTGGCAAATATCGCCATCCGCCTGGGGCGGAAACTGGAATGGGATCCGGAAAAGGAGCAGATTGTGGGGGACAAGGAAGCGCAGAGTTTTCAGGCGCGCGAGCAGCGCAAGGGGTACGAGATCGTCGTGTAAAGAAGGGGGGGCTTCCGTCCCAGATTGGCATTGCGTGGTGAACCGGCAGGCGATATGCAGTGTCCAGCCGGGGAGGAGCAGCGATCGCCGCTCCCCTGACCTCCCCATCTCGACCGGCCACCTCGATCCGCGAGAAGGTTTCGGAATCGGGGTGGTGACCGAAACGGCAGGCTTGCATGCCGCCGGGAGCCTGCTATAGTGAATGGTTTTGGCGGCGGGTGCCGATTGGCTAGCGTAGCTCAATGGCAGAGCTCCGGTTTTGTAAACCGGAGGTTGTGGGTTCGAGTCCCACCGCTAGCTCCAAGAAACGTGAGCTGGCGGTGAACGGATGTGCTGTTCGAAGGGGGGTGCGCCGGAGTCGGGCGCAGACCGCCGGGCCAACCAGGAGGAGTTGTTTTCGGGGGAATTCCAGAGTGGTCAAATGGGCCAGACTGTAAATCTGGTGGCTCAGCCTTCGCAGGTTCGAATCCTGCTTCCCCCAATTGATGGCCGCGGACTGCCGATCCTGTGTGACGGCGGCGGTTTTGAAACGTTGCAAGTTCTGGACAAATCAAGGAGAATCTGTCAGACTGGCGGAGGAACGGAAACCGCAGAATTGCGGGCGTAGCTCAATGGTAGAGCCCCAGCCTTCCAAGCTGGCCGTGTGGGTTCGATTCCCATCGCCCGCTTTCCAAGTGAGAAGTTTTTTTGGGGAAAATTGCGTCGGCAGGCACCGTCACGCTGGCATCCGGATTGCGTACTCGCTATCCTGCTCGGCTCCCTTGTTGGAGAGAACCCGCTCGGCTGACTGGCAAGAATTGGCGTCTGTGCATAATTGGCAACTGTGACTGACCGCTGCTGTAGCTCAGCTGGTAGAGCGCGTCCTTGGTAAGGACGAGGTCACGGGTTCGATTCCCGTCAGCAGCTTTTCAAAGGGCCGGCTGGCGGTAACGGGGGATGGGGTTCGCTCGCCCCGCGGATTGGTTGAGAGCGAATGCTGGCTGCGATGAATTATTAGGTTGCGGAGAACTTTCCCTGCGAGGGGCCCCTGTGGGCCAGGTTCGAGGGAAGATACCATTTGGCCGGAGTGTCCGGCGTCATTTCACACGATTTTTGTTGATTTCAGGGAGACACGATGGCTAAGGAAGTCTTCGAAAGAAAAAAGCCGCACGTCAACGTCGGGACGATCGGGCACATTGACCACGGCAAGACGACGCTCACGGCTTCGATCCTGGCGACGCAGCAGGCGAAGGGGATGGCCAAGTTCAAGAGCTATGCCGATATTGCCAAGGGGGGGACGGTCCGGGACGAGACGAAAACGGTGACGATCGCCGTCAGCCATGTCGAGTACGAATCGGACAAGCGGCACTACGCCCACATCGACTGTCCTGGTCACGCCGACTATATCAAGAATATGATCACCGGCGCCGCCCAGATGGACGGGGCGATTCTGGTGGTTTCGGCGGCTGACGGCCCGATGCCGCAAACCCGCGAGCACATTCTGCTGGCCAAGCAGGTCGACGTTCCCGCGCTGGTGGTGTTCCTCAACAAGTGCGACCTGGTCGACGACGAAGAGCTGCTGGAACTGGTCGAGATGGAAATTCGCGACCTGCTCACCAAGTACGGCTTTCCCGGCGACGACGTGCCCATTGTTCGCGGGAACGCCAAGGCAGCGCTGGACGCCGCCGGCACCGACGAAAAGGCGGGCAAGTGCATCGCCGACCTGATGAATGCGCTGGACAACTTTATTCCCGATCCGATCCGGATCAAGGACAAGCCGTTCGTCATGGCGGTCGAAGACGTGTTTTCGATCAAGGGGCGCGGTACGGTCGCCACCGGACGTATTGAGGAAGGGCTGGTCAAGGTCGGGGACAAGCTGGAAATCGTGGGACTGCGGCCGACGCGCGACACGGTGTGTACCGGCGTCGAAATGTTCCAGAAGACCCTCGATCAGGGGGAAGCGGGGGACAATGTGGGGTTGCTGCTCCGCGGCGTGGAGCGGGACGATGTTGAACGCGGCCAAGTGCTGGCCAAGCCCGGCGCGATTAAGCCGCACACGAAGTTCACCGGCGAGGTGTACGTCCTCAGCAAGGAAGAAGGGGGGCGGCACACGCCGTTCTTCAGCGGATATCGCCCGCAGTTCTACTTCCGCACGACCGACGTCACCGGCACCACCAAGCTGATGGGTGGGGCGGAGATGTGCATGCCGGGCGATAACGTGTCGCTGGAAGTGGAGTTGCAGCAACCGATCGCCATGCATGAGGGAAGCCGGTTTGCCATCCGCGAAGGGGGCAAAACGGTCGGCTCCGGCATCGTGACGAAGATCGTCGAATAATTTCATCTGGTCTGACGGACCCAGATGCGTCCTCCCTCCCGGTCACTCTCCGGAGCAACCGGGAGGCTGGTTTTTTTCCCGAGGTCGTGATATGGTACGCGAATACGTCTGGTTGGAATGCGGCGAATCGGGGCAGCGAAACTATCGCACGCCCAAAGAAACGCGCGGGACAGAGCGGCTGGAGCTGAAGAAATATTGCAAGAAGCTCCGCCGCCATACGATTCACAAGGAGTCGCGAAAGAAATAGCCCGATTTCCTGCGGAAGGGGGCGCGCCACGGTGGAGCGTCCGGGTTGGGCCAAGGTTGGAATCGGGATCAGGCTTCGTCTCGTGGTTTGATACGGGCGTAGCTCAATTGGCAGAGCATCGGATTCCAAATCCGACGGTTGGGGGTTCGAGTCCCTCCGCCCGTGTGTTTTCAGGTTGGGCTGCGATCGGTCGTCCGGAACGGAGTCCGGGAGCAGTCGCTTCGACAGGGTGTTTCAGACTCCACGGATGACGAAATGGCGAAATCGGAAGTCCAGACATTTTGGAACGGGCTGTTTACGCTAGGGATTTACAAAAGGTCCCAGGGGCGGCTGGCGCGGCAGTTGACGGCCGTCGCGATTGGCCTGGTGGTCGTCGCGGGGGCCTACATTCTGTCGCAAGGGCCGCTGAATGGATTTGGCAATGGGGTGAAGATCGGAATTCCCGCGGCGATTGTCGCGGTTTCCGGATGGTTGATTTTTCGATTGGTGAATTATCCCGTGTTCGCCGAGTTCCTGATCTCGGTCGAAGGGGAAATGAATAAGGTGTCCTGGGCCAGCAAGCAGGAGATCTATCGGGCCACGGTGGTCGTGCTGGGGACGATGGTGTCGCTGGCGGTCGTGCTCTACGTGTGCGATTTCTTCTGGCTGACGTTGCTGAGCATGATTGGCGTGCTGCAAGGCGGTTAGGATTGAAGGTTCGTTGGGGCCCCGGTGGGGCGCGGCTCGCTGTGATCAAAACGCAGGTGCTTCTGTGATGAGTGTAGAGACGGTGGCAACGGGACCGGCCTCGGACGACAGCCAAGAGGTGCTGCGGTGGTACGTTTTGAAGGTGCAGAGTAATCGCGAAAAATCGATCCGTGAGAACATCCTCCGTCGGGCGCGCCGCGAAGGTCTCGAGCGGTTTTTCGGTGAGATCATTATCCCCACGGAAAAGGTCGCGGAAACCAAGGGGGGAAAAAAGCGAGTCACTGAACGGAAGTTGTATCCCGGATACATCATGGTTCAGATGATTCTCAACGATGAGTCGTGGTTCCTGGTGCGGGAGACCAGCGGCGTCGGAGATTTCACCGGTGCAGCGGGGAAACCGCTCGCGATGCAGGATCATGAAATCCAGCGGATGCTGGGACAGGAAACGGCGAAAGAAGAGACCGTTCAACCGAAGATCAAGATCGAATTCTCTCCGGGAGATCGTGTCAAGATCAAGGAAGGGACTTTCGAGAGTTTCGAAGGCACGGTGGATACGGTCGACGAGGCGAGCGGACGGATCAATGTGCTGATCGAAATCTTCGGTCGGTCGACCCCTGTGGAGCTCGAATACTGGCAGGTGGAGACGGTCTGAAAGAGACGGCCTGAGAGAGTCAGCCGGCGCGCGGTGTCGCGGCGGGAAAAGCGGTGATTGGTGATTGACGAGCCAGCCAGGGGGGTTGGTCTCAGCGACAGGTTGAACAGGAAATTGAAGGCGGACACATGGCGAAGCAGGTCGTAACACAGGTCAAGATTCAGTGCATGGGGGGGCAGGCGACTCCCGCTCCTCCGGTCGGGACGGCGCTCGGCCCGCACGGGGTCAACATTGGCCAATTCGTCATGCAGTTCAATGACCGCACCAAAGAGATGAAAGGAACCACGATTCCAGTCGTGGTGACGATCTACAGCGATCGGTCGTTCGAGTTCATCACCAAAAGTCCCCCGGCGGCAGTGCTGCTCAAGCAGGCGGCGCAAGTCGCCAAGGGGGCGGCCAATCCCAAGCTCGACAAAGTTGGAAAAGTCACCCGCGCTCAGGTGCTGGACATCGCCAAGGTCAAGTTTCAGGATATGAATTCTTCATCGCTGGAACAGGCCTCCAAAGTGATCGCCGGCACCGCCCGCAGCATGGGGATTGAAGTGATCGATTGACCGTCTGCAGCGGGCCCGGAAGGCCAAGCGGCGGAGTGAGGTTTTTGGGGTCTGGGAGACCCGTCACGAAGAGAGAAGGCAGAACAACACATGGCGCGGCAGTCGAAACGATTCAAATTTCTGTCCGAACAGGTGCTCACGCTTCCTCCCCAGGATCTGGCGGCGGCGGTGGCCAAGCTGAAAGCCTTGGAGCCGTCGCTTCCCAAGGGGATCAAGCCGTGCAAGTTCGACCAGACGGTCGAATTGGCGGTGCGGCTGGGGGTTGACACCAAGCAGGCCGATCAGATGGTCCGCGGTTCGATCGTGTTGCCGCATGGCATTGGTAAGTCGAAGCGGGTGCTGGTCTTCGCCCAGGGAGACAACGCGGCGATCGCAGAAAAGTCGGGGGCCGATTTCGTGGGGGGGGCCGACCTGGCCGACAAGATCAAGGGGGGGTGGACCGACTTCGACGTGGCGATCGCCACACCGGACATGATGGGAGTGGTCGGTCCGCTGGGCCGGGTTCTGGGGCCTCGGGGCCTGATGCCCTCGCCCCGAGCAGGAACGGTCACGCAGGACGTCGCCAACGCCGTCCGCGAATACAAAGCGGGTAAGGTTGAGTTTCGGGCTGATGCGGCGGGAATCGTGCATTGCGTCGCCGGCAAGTTGTCGTTTGGAGAGGCGGCGCTGGTGGAAAACATCGAGGCTCTCCTGAAGTACATTCGATCGCTGAAGCCAGCATCGTCGAAAGGGGTCTACGTGCGGAGCGTGACGATTTCGGCCACGATGTCTCCGGGAATTACCGTGGCAGCCTGATTGGCGCCAGGGTTGGAGCAGGCCGGGCAGATAGAACGGCAGCGGGTTGTCGCACAAGCGAGTATCGGGAACCACAACTTAACGAGAGGGACGGGACTGATTGGTGTGGATGGTGGAATCCAGCCCCTAGTCAGGCCACAAGATGAGTTAAATCCATGAGCAAACGAATCAAGGAAATGCTGGTTGACGACCTGCGAGCCCGGCTGGAGGGTTGCCGGGACATTCTGGTCGTCGACTATTCGAAACTGGACGGGGTGACCGAGACCAACCTGCGTTTGAAACTGCGCAAGCAGGACATCCGCATGCTGGGGGTGAAGAATTCACTGGCTCGCAAGGCGCTGGGGGAGCTGGGATTGTCGGGGCTGGACCCGTATCTGGCCGGGCCATCGACACTGGTGTTTGGCGGTCCCGACATTGTAGCGCTTTCCAAAGAGATCACGAAGTGGGCCAAAGATCTGGAACCCTTGAAAATCAAGGGGGGGTTGATCGACGGGGCCGCGATTGATCCGGTTCAGATTGAAGCGCTGAGCAAGAGTCCGTCGCGCGAAGAGCTGTTGGGAAAGATTGTGACTCTGGCGCTGAGCCCAGGGGCGCAACTTGTGGCGGCGCTGCTGGGGGCTGGCGGAAAGTTGTCCGGCCAGGTGAAAGCGCTGGCGGAAAAGGAACCAGAACCAGAACCGGAGGCGGCAGCATAGGGGGGCGGTCCTCGAGTGGGGGCAGCTTGCGGCGGATTGACCGCCAGAGGACCTGGGGGCCGGGGGATGGCAGACTCCTCGCGGGAGTCAAGCGGGATGAGCGGTGCGAGCGGACTGGAGTCCGATTCGCGTGATTGAGAAAAAGTGCGACTTTTTTTGTGACCTATCGATTCAGGGAGAACAGTTCCGATGTCAACGGCAGAGGCAACCACCAGTTACGACGACGCCACCAAGACCTTGGGAGACAAGATCGTCTCTTTGACGCTGCTGCAGGCCAAGGCGCTCGCCGATTATCTCGAGCAAGTGCATGGGATCAAGCCGGCGGGCGGGGGCGTGGTGATGGCTGCCGCCGCCGGGGGCGCGGCCCCCGCGGAAGCCGCCGCGGAAAAGACCGAGTTCGACGTGGTTCTGGCGGCGTTCGGGGAGAACAAGATCGGCGTGATCAAGGTTGTCCGGGCGGCCACGAGCCTGGGGCTCAAAGAAGCCAAGGATCTGGTCGAAGGGGCGCCCAAGCCCGTCAAGACCGGATTGTCCAAGGCGGACGCCGACAAGCTCAAAGCAGAGCTGGAAGCCGCGGGCGCCAAAGTCGAGATCAAGTAGGCGAGTCTCCCTGGCGCGGTCCCGCCCCGTTGGGATGGGACGGCGCTCACGACAGGCTCAATTTGACGTTCCTTTGGGGCTGCATTGGCCGGTCCGCAGGAATTGAAAGTTCAGTGGTCGCAGGAGAGTTCTGAACGCGTGATTGGAAGCACCCTCGGCAGGCGTCGTCTCGCTTGCGGATCGGAGCCGGTTTGCACACCGGCCCGATGCGTGGCTTCTTTGTGCGCGTACCTTGTTTCGCCTTCTTTCCGAGAGGTCGTTTCGCGGATCGCCTATCGCCTGGCGTTGGCTTGGGGCGTGTTCCCCAAGCGCCTCGTATTGGCCGGGTCGATCCCCGCCGGTTCCGCGCCGTCTCTGCCCCGTCGGTCCCTCTCGACGACCGAGTTTTCACTTTTTCCTCAGTGAGCGACCTATGGCAACACCTGCCGCGCACAGTCTCAAAATCGATCGCGTTCGCAATTTCGGTCAATTGTCCGGCGAATTCGCCTTGGCGGACTTAACGCAGATTCAGACCGAATCGTACGCGCGATTTTTGCAGCTTGATGCCGACCCCAAGCATCGCAAGCCGCACGGTCTGGAAGAAATCCTCCGCGAAATCTTCCCGATCAAGAGCTATGACGGCCAGCACACGCTGGACTTCGTCAAATACGAGTTGGGGAAGCCCCGGTACACTCCCGTCGAGTGCCGCCAGTTGCGGCTGACGTACGGCCGCCCGTTCCGCATCTGGCTGCGGCTGATGAAGGAACAGGCCATTGAGGAAGAGGTTTACCTGGGTGACATGCCGATCATGATCGGCGGGGGGGAGTTCATCATCAACGGCGCCGAGCGGGTGGTGGTCAGCCAGTTGCACCGCTCTCCCGGCGTGGATTTCGTTTCGGCCTCGGAACCGGGCGAGCGCAAGACGTTTTCCTGCCGAATCATTCCCGAACGTGGAAGCTGGATCGAACTGAACATCAGCAAGCGCGAGACGCTGGGCGTGCGGATCGACCAGAGCGGCAAGTTCTCGGCGATCACCCTGCTGCGGGCGATGAGCGCGGAATATTCGACCGATGCGGCGATCATTCGCGCGTTTTTCATCACCAAGGTGGTGCGCCTCTCCGAGAGCGACGCGGCCAAAAAGATGGCGGGCAAGTACGCCGCCGACGATCTGGTGTATCCCGCCAAAAGCGAGCGGGCCGGTGAGATCATCGCGGAACCGGGGCAACTGATCACCCCCGAATTGGCGCAGGAGGTCTGCGATTCCGGGCTCAAAACCGCCGAGATCATCGACAACGTCGTCGATCCGCTGATTCTCAACAGCATCAATGAAGACGTGACTGGCAGCCACCAGGAAGCGCTCTTGAAAATCTACCAGCGGCTGCGTCCGGGCAATCCCCCGCAGCTCGAGAAAGCCCAGGAGCTGTTCCACGAGAAGTTCTTCGACGTGAATCGCTACCGGTTGGGACGCGTGGGGCGCGTGCGCATCAACCGCAAGTTTGCGCAGGACGTTCCGGGCGACGTCATGACCTTGCGGTCTGAGGATTTCATCAATGCCATTCGCTACGTCCTCAAGCTGCGGCTCTCGGACCCCTCCGTCAACGTCGACGACATCGACAACCTGGGCAATCGGCGGCTCCGCACGATTGACGAACTGGCGGCGGACGAAATCCGCAAGGGTTTTCTCAAGTTGCGCCGGACCGTTCAGGAACGGATGAGCCTCAAAGACGTCCAGGAGATGTCCCCGCGGACTTTGGTCAATCCCAAAAGCGTCTCCGCCGCGATCGAGTATTTCTTCGGCCGCGGAGAGCTGTCGCAGGTCGTGGACCAGACCAATCCGCTGTCGACCCTGACCCACGAACGGCGGTTGAGTGCCCTGGGACCGGGGGGGCTCAATCGCAAGCGTGCGGGATTTGAAGTCCGCGACGTCCACATTTCGCACTATGGGCGGATTTGCCCGATTGAGACCCCTGAAGGGACGAACATCGGACTGATTTCCAGTCTCTCCATGTTTGCCAAAGTGGACGACCTGGGCTTTTTGATCACACCTTACCGGGTGATCAAGAACGGCAAAGTGACCGAGGAAATCCGCTGGTTGCGCGCCGACGAAGAATCGAACGTCTTTCTGGCGCCGGCCGACACGCCGATCGAGAGCGGACGGCTGCGCGACGACCGCGTGCTCGTGCGACATCGGGGAGACTTCGTCCAGGCGGACGCCAAGCAAGTCGAGTTCATGGATGTGGCTCCCTGCCAGATGGTCGGGGTCTCCGCCGGGCTGATCCCCTTTTTGGAGCACGACGACGCCAACCGCGCTTTGATGGGCTCGAATATGCAAAGGCAGGCGGTGCCCCTCTTGGTCACCGAACCCCCCGTGGTCGGGACCGGGTTGGAGCGGGCCGTGGCGGAGAACTCCGGGATGCTGCTCCGCGCCGACAAGACGGGGACCATCAATTACGTCGACGCCAATCGGATCGAACTCGACGGGCGAGTGTTCCCGCTGATGAAGTTCACCGGCCTCAACGAGCGGACCTGCATGAATCAGCGTCCCATTGTGAAGGTCGGACAAAAAGTCAAAAAAGGGCAGGTGCTGTGCGATAGCGCTGCGACGCGGGATGGCGAACTGTCGCTGGGGCGCAACGTAACCGTGGCCTTCATGTCGTGGGAGGGCTACAACTTTGAAGACGCGATCATTCTCTCCGAGCGGCTGGTGAAGGAAGACGTCTTCACGTCGATTCACATCGACGAGTTCGACGTGGAAATTCGCGAAACCAAGCTCGGGCGCGAGGAGTTCACGCGGGACATTCCCAACGTCAGCGAAAAGGCGCTCCGGCACCTGGGAGACGACGGCATCGTCCAGATCGGAACCCGCGTTTCTCCGGGCGACATCCTGGTGGGGAAAGTCTCTCCCAAGGCGAAGACCGAACTGACCCCCGAAGAAAAGCTGCTGCATGCCATCTTCGGGCGCGCGGGCGAAGATGTCAAAAACGAATCGCTGGAAGTGCCCAGCGGTGTCGAAGGGATCGTTATCGACACCCAGAAGTTCTCCCGCCGGATGAGCCTCAACGAGTCAGAACGGAAGAAGTTCGAGGCCGAGCTCAAGACCAAAGAAGACGAAGGGAACAAGCTCATCGCCGAGGCGTTCCGCGGTTTTCTGCACGAATTCGAACGGGCGCTCGATCGCAAACTGACCGATGACGAGGGGAACGTCCTCCGCGACGCGGACGACAAGATCGTCTCCAACTACGCGCAGAACTTCCGCGATCACTACGAAAAGCTCGAGATTCGCAGCCCGCAGAAACGGGCCGACTGCCAGGAAGCGATCAAGAACCACCTGGGGGCGGTCGATGCCGCCGTCGATCAGCGCGATCGGGTGCTCAACACCATGAAACGCGGCGACGAACTCCCCTCCGGGGTGCTGCAGATGGTCAAGGTGTATGTGGCCTCCAAGCGGGTCATCTCGGTCGGCGACAAAATGGCGGGTCGCCACGGCAACAAGGGGGTCATCTCCAAGGTGTTGCCGATCGAGGACATGCCGTTCCTGGAAGACGGGACGCTGGTGGACATCATTCTCAATCCGCTGGGGGTTCCCAGCCGCATGAACGTCGGTCAGATTCTGGAGACGCACCTGGGGTGGGCCATGAGCCGCACCGGCTACCGGGCGATCTGCCCGGTCTTTGACGGCGCCCATGAGGAAGAGATTCACCGGGTGCTGGCGGAGGCGGGGCTCCCCGAGGACGGCAAGAGCGTACTGTACGACGGTCGCACGGGAGATGCCTTTGAGCAGAAGGTGACGGTGGGCACGATCTACATGCTCAAGCTGCATCACCTGGTGGACGACAAGGTCCACGCGCGGGCCACCGGACCGTACTCGCTGATCACTCAGCAGCCGTTGGGGGGCAAAGCCCGCTTCGGCGGTCAGCGGTTCGGGGAAATGGAAGTCTGGGCTCTGGAAGCGTACGGCGCCGCGTACATTCTCCAGGAACTGCTGACGGTCAAGAGCGACGATGTCGAAGGCCGCACGAAAATTTACGAGTCGATGGTCAAAGGTGAAAACACGCTCGAAGCGGGAACTCCCGCCAGCTTCGACGTGCTGAACAATGAAATCCGCGGGTTGGCCCTCAATCTGCAACTGGAGAAGAAGCGGGGAGGCTAGCGGAACCTGGGTCTGGTCTTCCAGGCTCCTCGGATCGTTGTCCAACCCCTTCCATTCTTCGACACTTGCCCTTCCCTCCACAGGAGCGCATTCAGTGAGTACAGCCGCCGAAACTGCCTACGATCGCGTCAACGACTACGGTGCCATCAAGATCGGGCTGGCCAGCCCGCATGACATCCGCGGATGGTCGTTTGGCGAGGTGAAAAAGCCCGAAACGATCAACTACCGGACCTATCGTCCGGAGCGCGACGGGTTGTTTTGCGAACGGATCTTTGGCCCGGAAAAAGACTGGGAATGCGCCTGCGGAAAGTACCGCGGGATGAAGTACAAAGGGATGATCTGCGACCGTTGCGGGGTCAAAGTGACCCACAGCCGCGTCCGCCGCAAGCGGATGGGGCATATCGAACTGGCCGCGCCGGTGGTGCATATCTGGTTCTTCAAGTCGATGCCCAGCCGCCTGGGGGCGCTGCTCAACATGAAGACCTCCAGCCTGGAAAAGGTGATCTATTTCCAGGATTACGTCGTGCTCGACCCGGGGGACACTCCGCTCCGCGCCAACCAGTTGCTGACTGAGGACGAAGCCCGCCAGGCGCGGGCCAAGTATGGCGACGGATCGTTCGAAATCGAAATGGGAGCCGAAGCGGTCAAAAAGCTTCTGGCCAAGCTCAACCTCGTCGAGCAGTCGCAGAAACTGCGCGAAGAACTCCGCTCGACCAACAGCCAGCAGAAGACCAAAGACCTCATCAAACGGCTGAAGATCATCGAGGCGCTGCGCGACAGCGACAACCGTCCGGAATGGATGGTGCTCGACGTGATCCCGGTCATTCCCCCCGACCTGCGCCCCCTGGTGCTGCTCGACTCGGGCAATTTTGCCACCAGCGACCTCAACGATCTGTACCGCCGGATCATCAACCGCAACAACCGGTTGAAAAAACTGGTGGACCTCAATGCCCCCGAGGTGATCGTCCGCAATGAAAAGCGGATGCTGCAGCAGTCGGTCGACGCCCTGTTCGACAACAACCGCTGCAAGCGCCCGGTGCTGGGCTCGTCCAACCGTCCACTGAAGTCCCTGACCGACATGATCAAGGGAAAACAGGGGCGGTTCCGCGAAAACCTGTTGGGCAAGCGCGTCGATTACTCCGCCCGGAGCGTGATCGTCGTGGGGCCGGAGCTCAAGCTGCATCAGTGCGGGCTTCCCAAGAAGATCGCCCTGGAGCTCTATCAGCCGTTCATCATCCGCCGCCTGAAAGAACTGGGCCACGCCGACACGATCAAGAGCGCCAAACGCATGCTGGAGCGCAAAGACGACGAGGTGTGGGATATTCTGGAAGAGGTGATTCGCAATCACCCGGTGCTCCTCAACCGGGCGCCGACGCTGCACCGCATGGGCATCCAGGCCTTTGAACCGGTGCTCATCGAAGGGAACGCGATCAAGATCCATCCCCTGGTGTGCAAGGGGTTCAACGCCGACTTCGACGGCGACCAGATGGCGGTGCATCTGCCGCTCTCGATCGAGGCGCAGGTCGAAGCCCACACGCTGATGATGTCCACGAACAACATCTTCAGTCCGGCCAACGGGGCCCCGATTATCAGCCCCTCGCAGGACATCGTCATGGGTTGCTACTACGTGACGTTGTCGAAGCCCGATCGTCCGGGGGAAGGAATGGCCTTCGCCTCGATCGCCGAACTGCACATGGCGTACGCTCAGGGGAAGATCACGACGCACACCCGCGTCAAGGTCCGGCTCCCGCGAGATAAACGAGTCAAGGGAGAAGGGGCCGACACCTACCGCCCCGGCAAGCTGCTCCTGACGACCGTCGGCCGCGTGATCTTCAATGACATCGTTCCCGCCACGATGTCGTACTACAACCTGACGATGCGGAACAAAGACCTGGCCAACGTCATCTCCGACTGCTACCTGGAAATGGGCCGCCGGGAAACGATTGCCCTGCTCGACCGCATGAAGGAAATCGGCTTCCAGTTTTCCACGCGGAGTGGACTGTCGTTCGGTACGAGCGATCTGAAGACCCCCCCCAACAAAGAGAAGGTCATCGGCACCGCCGAGCAGGCCGTGTTGCAAAAGCAGCGGCTGTTTGAACGGGGAATCATCACCGACCGCGAGCGGTACTACCAGGTGCTCGAAACCTGGACGCACGTCCGCGAGCAGATCACGGTGGCCATGATGTACGAACTGGAGCACGACATGCGCGACAACGGCGCGTATGTGAATCCGGTGTTCCTGATGGCCAACTCCGGCGCCCGCGGCGGCGTGGAACAAATCCGCCAGTTGGCCGGGATGCGGGGCTTGATGGCCAAGCCCAACGGCGAAATCATCGAGGCCCCCATCAAGGCCAATTTCCGCGAGGGACTTTCGGTGCTCGAGTATTTCAGCTCGACCCACGGCGCCCGCAAGGGGCTGGCCGATACGGCCCTCAAGACCGCCGACAGCGGTTACCTCACCCGCAAGCTGGCCGACATCGCTCAGAACATGGTCATCACCACCGTCGATTGCGGCACCACGCAGGGGATCACCCGCGGGGTGGTGTATCGCGGCGAAAAGGTTGAAGTCAGCTTGGCGGACGCCATCCGCGGGCGGGTCAGCCGCACGAACATCGTCAATCCCATCACCGACGAAGTGATTGTCCGGGATGGCGAACTGATCACCGTGGAAATTGCCCGCCGCATCGAAGCCCTGGGGCTGGAGAAAATCCAGGTCCGCAGCCCGATGACCTGCGAAGCGGCGCTGGGGATGTGCCGCCTCTGCTACGGCATGGACCTCTCCACCGGCTCGCTGGTGGAAGAGGGGATGGCGGTGGGAATCATCGCTGCCCAGAGTATCGGTGAACCGGGGACGCAGCTCACGATGCGAACGTTCCACGGAGGCGGCATCGCGTCGCGCGACATCGAAGAGAACGAAATCCGCACGAAACGCGCCGGACGTGTCAAACTGGCCCGCGTCCGAAGCGTGGTCAACGCCCAGGGGCAAAACGTCGTGCTGGCCCGAAACGGCGAAGTGATCATCGTCGACCAGAAAGACCGGGAACTCGAAAAGTACACGATCCCCAACGGCGCCGTGCTGCTTGTGGGCGAGGACGCCGAGGTCAAAATCGGACAGGTGCTCTGCCAGTGGGATCCGCTGTCGGTGCCGATTCTGGCCGAAGTCGGCGGCAAAATCCGCTATGAAGACTTCGTCGAAGGGGAATCGATCCGTACCGAGATCGATACCAGCGGCACGTCCCGCATCCAGATCATCGAGCACAAGGGAGATCTGCACCCGCAGATCATGCTCGAAGACGCCGCCGGAAAGATCCTCGACTTCTACTTCCTTCCCGAAAAGGCGATCATCGAAATTCCCGACGGCCAGATGATCCAGGCCGGAACGGTCATCGCCAAAACTCCCCGTGAACTGGGGGGCACGCAGGACATCACCAGCGGTTTGCCGCGCGTGACCGAACTGTTCGAAGCCCGCCGCCCCAAGGATCCGGCGATCATCGCCGAAATCGACGGCGAAATCGACCTGATGGCCGAGAAGAAGCGCGGCAAGCGGGTGATCATCGTCCGCGGAACCGACGGCACCGAAAAAGAATACGTGATTCCCCACGGGAAGCACCTCCGCGTTCACGCCAAAGACTTTGTCCGTGCCGGGGATGCTCTGGTGGACGGGCCGCTGGTGCCGCACGACATTCTGCGGGTCTCCGGGGAAGAAGCAGTGCAGCAGTACCTGCTCCGTGAAATTCAGAACGTCTACCGTTCGCAGCGGGTGGAGATCGACGACAAGCACATCGAGATCATCATCGCGCAGATGCTCCGCAAAGTGCGAGTCGACAAAGTGGGAGACACGACCCTCTTGCCGGGAATCGTGATTGACAAGTTCGAGCTGCGGAAGGTCAACACCGCGCTCTTCGAATGCGTCAAGATCACGACGCCGGGGGACACGGAATTCCACGAAGACGACGTCGTTCCGCTGACGATGCTCGACGAGGTCAATGGCCAGATCGAAACGTCGGGGGGGAAGACGGCCAAGCACACCAAGCCCAAACCGGCCTCCGCCAGCCCGCAACTGCTGGGGATCACGAAGGCCGCCGTCCAGAGCGAGAGCTTCATCTCCGCCGCCAGCTTCCAGGAAACGACCAAGGTGCTCACCGAGGCCGCCCTGGCCGGCAAGTCGGACGACCTGGTGGGGCTCAAGGAGAACGTCATCCTGGGACACCTGATCCCGGCGGGAACCGGCTTCCACATCCATCAGGATTCGGAAGTCCGGATCAGCGACGAGGCACTGGAAGAAGTGCATGCCGAAGCCGCCCGCGTCCGTGCGGCGCGCTACGCCATGCTCCAGGAACCGCATCCCCCGGCCTCCCGCTCCGGCGAGTCCGACGGCGACGGCGGCAAACGCGCTTCAGTGCTGGATTTGACGCCGGACGAGTGAGCGGTCGGAGACGATTGCAGGTGCGCGAACTGGGGGCGACGCGCTGCGGCGCCACGGCAACCGCCGCCATGCTCGATGAGCATCGGCGGCGAAATGCGGCGTCCAACGCTCCCGGATGATCCCGGCTGGCAATCGTGGTAGAATGCGGTTGGGCATTCGTCCCGTGATACCGGCTGTTTTCCCCTGATTCGAAAGCGCGCCTCATGTCCGCGCAACGTTCTCCGACCGCGATTCTGCTGCGCGCGCTCCCCTGGCTGGCCGCGCTGTTGATCGTGCGCGTCACCCTCGCCGTCGTGTGGCAGTATCGCGACTATTTCCCGCCGAATTTCGAAGCGTTTTTCCTGCAGGGGCGCGAGTCGTACTTTTTCGGGATCTACCAGTACGCGTTTTATCCGCACCTGGTGGCTGGCCCGTGTACGCTTCTGGCGGGACTGGCGCTCCTCTCCGATCGCTTGCGGGTCAGATATCCCGCTGGCCATCGCCGCCTGGGAAGAGTTCAGGCGCTGCTGGTGTTGTTCGGCGTCGCCCCCAGCGGCCTGATCATGGCCTGGCGCGCCCAGGCCGGTCCCGTCGCCGCGCTCGGGTTCGCCTTTTTGGCGCTCGTGACGGCCCTCTGCGTCGCGATGGGTTGGCGTCTGGCCGTCGCCCGCCAGTTTGCGGCGCATCGCCGGTGGATGTGGCGCTGCTATCTGCTGCTCTGCTCGACAGTCCTCCTCCGGCTGATGGCGGGCCTGCATTCCATCCTTGATGTGGATGCCCCGTGGATCGACCAGGTGGTCCCCTGGGGAAGCTGGCTGTTGCCGCTGGCGGCATATGAACTGTATAGCGCCCGCCCGCGCTGGGCCAAAGGAGGAGTCCGGAACTACCGCGAAGCAGTTTGAAATTAATAGCCCTGGGTCGCGCAGTACACCCCAGGCAGGGTGGGGCAACTCAGGCTCTTGCGAGAAGCAGTTGCACGCCAAACCTCTCCGAGTTCACGACGTCTCGCTCCGACGATTTAGAACGGCACCGTCACGGAGGGTCAGAAACGTACGCGGCAGATTGGGAAATCTACCCCACGGCCGTGGGGCAGATTTCCCAATCTGCCCGTGCTTCAATTTCGTCGCATATTGTCTGCCGCCGCATCGCGGGTTCCTACGATCGGAATCCCGGCCCGAAAACCTCCACGTCAGGGGGTGAGCCATGTGGCCAATGGCCACGGCACGCTGCTGGTCCAGACGCGCATCGCCTTTCGGGCTGTTCGCCCGCATGTGCTGGCGAGCTAAAAGTCCTCCACTTTCTCCCCCCCCGCAATCGTGATCAACGCCCGCCGCGTCTCGCTGGGGAGCTTGTCGGAAATGAACCGAATTGATCCATCGCACAGCGTGGCTTGCAAACCGCCGGCGTGGGCCGTTTTGGAGTCGGTGCTCAGTCCCAGGATGAGTTGCTCGTCCGCATCGAAAGGAGACATCCAGTGAACTGCGTGGTCCACGGGAACTTCGATGATCATTAACGTCATCGAGGCGCCATCCTTGATGTCGGACATGAATCGTGGCTCCCCGGCGCGTAAACAGCTTTCAGCCGCCACGACCGCCATGTATATCGTTTGCGTATCAGGGCCGGGAAACGACGGACAACGATAAACGTCCAACCGCGTCTGAAACGCCTCTGCGTTGGCGGGATCGCTCCAGGGCTTGGTCAAGTCGATCGAATCGTAAAGCGGCTTCTGGTCCAGGTAGGGGAGGATCAGCGTCCGCCAACTGTGGAGCGGCCTCCCGTCGGAATCAACCGTGTAGGCGGGAGGCAGTGCCTGATAGGCGTCAACGTATTGACGCAGCGCGAGCCCGATCTGAAGCAGATTGTTCTTGCACTGTGAGCGAAGCGCGCCATTTCGGCCGCGATGAACAGACGGCAACAACAACGCATACAGGACGGTGAGTATCGCCGCGAGCACCGCAAAGGTTCCGCAGCCTAATGGCCCCATTACCGATGTGCTCGGCCTTGGCGATTCCGGATTCAGGTTGTCGGACATCTGGGCACTCGCGTTCTTTTGGATACAAGACTCGCTTGGCGAAAGAGGGCGAATTCACACAGCTTCATTGTACCGTGCGGCAAGTCGGCACAACCAGCAGGAAAGTGAACATCAGTGTTCCAATCTTTCGCGTACTTCGTGCCACCAAAGAGCCGGGATACCGTGTCGGATGTCGTGGGGCTTCTGAAAAGAACACTAATCTTCTCTGATCGGAGCGCCTCGCCATCGCCTGCGGAACCAAAGGAGACGCCCTGGGGGCATCGGACTTTCGAAACCGAACTTTCCCCGGAACGTCCGTTTTCGTGTTATCCGTGGTCAAGTCCCTTAAGCAACACGCACGGCAGATTGAATTCGAGGCATCAAACCCTCGGCTCGTGGCGGAGGTTCCAGCTTCGCCTCGACTTTGAGGCATTGCACCAAAAAGGGCGTGGGCGTTCTAGAATTCTTCAACCCTATCTCCCCCCGCCACGGTGATCAACGCGCGGCGCGTCTCCTTGGACGTTCTGGCGGAGAGAAACCGAACGGTACCGTCGCAGAACAGGGCATTCACGCCGCCGGCATGGGCCAGCTTGGAGTCCTCGGCAATCTCCAGGATCAAACGCTCGTTCGCATCGAACGGGGACATCCAATGGACGGCACGATCGATGGGAACTTCGATGACCATCAACGTGTTGGAGGTTCCGTCGGTGATGTCGGAAGGCAAGCGGGACTCTGAGGGGAGGAAGCAGCTTCCGGGCGCCGCCAACGCCATATAGGTGGTCTGCGTCGCGGGGCCGCCAAATGCCGGACAACGATACACGGCGATGCGGGTCTGGTAGGCCTTCGCGTTGACTGGGTCGTTCCAGGGCCGGGTCAAGTCAATTGAATCGTACAGTGGCTTTTGGTCCAGGTAGGGGAGGAGCAGCGTCCGCCAACTGTGGAGCGGCCGGCCATTCGCATCGATCGTGTAGGCGGGGGGCAGGGCGTGGTACGCGTCGGCATAGTTCCAGAGCGCCAGACCGATGTTATGCAGGTTGATCTTGCATTGCATGCGGCGTGCGGCGTCTGGCGCAGATCGATAGACGGCTGGAAGAATCAACGCAATGATGACCAGGAAAATGCCCGCAAGTACGGTATAGAACCCGCAGCCAAAGCGAGATTTGGCCGAAACACTGGGATCAAGTCTTGGGGAAGCAGGATCGGAGATGTCGGACATACGGTGGCTCCCGTGACTTTCGATGCCGAACCGGCTGGATATGCGGTTGGGATCAGGACCGGTACTATATCACTCCGGGGAAGGCGAACCAAACAGGCGAGTTCGTCCGGTTAGAACTCGTCAACCCTCTCCCCTCCTGCAATCGTGATCAGCGCACGGCGAGTCTCCCTCGACAGATTGGCGGAGAGAAACCGAACGGAACCGTCGCAGAATGTGGCGTTCACGCCGCCGGTATGGGCCAGCTTGGAGTCCTCGGCAATCTCCAGGATCAAACGCTCGTCCGCATCGTAGGGAGACATCCAGTGGACTGCGCGGTCTGAGGGAACTTCAACCACCATCAGTGTCATCGAGGTGCCATCGGTGATGTCGGAGTACAATCGCGGACGGGAAGGGAGAAAACAGCTACCGTCCGCCACGACCGCCAAATACGTTGTCTGGGTGGTGGGGCCGGTAAACGATGGACAATGATACGCATTCAACCCGGTCTGGTATGCTGCCGCATTGGCTGGGTCAGCCCAGGG
>JBJXGA010000447.1:0-25782 GCA_046152955.1 Planctomycetales bacterium
CGGCATTCCCCGCCGGTCGCATGTGCCGCCATTCCAACTCAATGATGAAATTCTCGTATTGCTTCTCGGTACGGATGACCCCGGTCGGAATCCCGGTCGAGACGATGATCCCCTCTTTGACGGTAAATGTCCCCGGCGCGCAATTGACGTTGACCCAGCCGGACAAATCCTTGCCATTGAACAGCGGCACAAACGTCTCGTCGGCGCTCTGGAGGGGAAGGCTGGCGCCTGAAACGAAGAAGGAACACAACAGCAACAGTGCGGCACGACGCATACCAGAGTCTCAAATCGAGGAAAAAATCAGCCGAGCCGAGCCCAGCCCAGCGCAAATGTCATTGTCCCGTGCCGTCCGGGAAATGCAACGGTCGTCAACAATGCTGGACCGCTGGACCTTGGACTTGCCGGAGCAGCCGTGGTGTGGCAGAATACTGGGTGTGTTGGGTGTCGTACGAATCGCGTGCGTTGGATTCGCGACGACGACCCCCCTGTCTGATGAGGAAATGCCCATGTCGTTCACCTCGAAACGCCTGGTTGCCTCACTTCTGGCTGGTTTGGCCATCCAGTTCGGTTCATTCTCTGCGTCGGCGCAGCAGGTGACGGTCCAGCAACCCACGTTCGAAGCGTTTGGCGTGGGGACCACGGTGTCCGTCCCTGTGGGAGGTCGAACGACCATTGGCGGGGTCGGAAGGAGCGCGTCCTCCAGTTCGAACTTCGGGCCGTTTCGGAACAACACCAATTTCGGTCGCTCGACACAGGGGTCGAACCTTAGCGTTTCGGCGACGATTCATGATTTCGACCTGCTGGATCGCCAGGCGCTCGATGCGGCCGGCGGAAGCCGATCCCGCCGCAAACACAAGCCGCTCGATCCCCGTGCCGAACATGCGCTGCGCTCACTCCTGGAGCGGGATGGACAGACAACCGAGAAGGCCAGCCGCGAGCCGACCGGGGGAAACGTCGCCCGCACCGATCCCGATTCTGAACCGGCCGCACTCTCCGGCGACGAGTTGCTTCGCCGCGGGTTGAAGGCCGAGGCTTCGGGGCAGCGCGGGGTGGCGCTTGCGTTCCTGCGTCAGGCGCGCGAACGGGGCTCGGGATCGGCTCGCGACGAACTGGCCCGCCTGGAACGTCTCCGACGCGCCTCCCCGGTGAAGTAATACGTCTGATCCTGCGAGCGACATCGCCTGCGGCGCGCAGCGCGCGGCTGGGTTCACTTCGCCGGTTTGTTGGCCACAACAGCCGTCAGTGCCGCCCGAAAGCCGACCCCCCCGTTGCAGAACGTCGGGGGCCGGTAATAGCGAAACGACGAACTGCTGTGGATCGGCTGATTGCCGTACGCTCCGCCACGATAGACGCGCGCCCCGCGCCCCTGAGTCACTTCCGGATCGCGGCCTCCCGGGAGTTTCTCCTGATACCAGTCGCGGCACCATTCCCAGGCATTCCCATGCATATCGTGGAGCCCCCACGCATTCGGGAGTTTGCCCCCCACGACGTGGGGATACGGTTCTCCTTTTTCGTGCGCATTTCGGATGTACCAGGCATAGTCTCCGTACTGCGATTCATCGTCGCCAAAGCTGTACTTGGTCGTCGATCGCGCGCGGCAGGCCCGTTCCCATTGCGCCTCGGTCGGCAGAGTGAACTCCCAATCCTCAGGGAGTCGCCCCGCCTCGCGCTCCGTGCGTGTCCAACTGCGGCAGAACGCCATCGCATCTTCCCAATTGACAAAGGATGCCGGATACAAGTCCCCTTCGGGCGCATCCCCCTGTCCTTTCCAGGGCTCGGTTTGCATGACCTGTTTCCACTCGCCGCGCGTGACTTCGTACTTTCCCAGCCAGTAGCCGCGAGTGATGTAGGTTTTGACCGGAGTGGTCACCTCCCGCACGATCGTTTCGACGTCGTCCGGGTTGGGCTCCACTTCGTCCTCTTCATCAACGGCCTTGCCTTGCTTGGCGCGGATGCGGCGCTCCACCACCTGTTCGACTTGCCCCATCGTGACAAACCCAGGAGGGCACCAGACAAACTTTGTCCCCAGTCCGTTCGCGCTCCATTCCTGGCCGTCCCGGGATCCGACGAAAGGAGTCGATTCTGCGGCGGCTTTCGCCGGTTTTTCAGAGGGGACGGAAGGCTGGCTCTGGCTGGGGGATCCCCGATGGAATGAATCCGCGCGATCATCCCCCACTGCGATGATGGCGAACTGACTGATCCAACAGACGAGGGCCGCCGCTTTCATTCCGCACGCTCCCCAAGGCCACAATCCGCACGTCGAATGAGTCATGATCGTCGATACACTCCCGGCCCCGCGTCGCAGGGGGCCGGCTGCGTGGACAATTCGCCTTGAGCATACCCCTCGAACGCGGCAACTGTCCAGACGGCATTTGGGGCGACCGATTCTCCCTGGGGCAGGCCCGAGTGGCTTGCCATGCGGAACCGTCTTGACGGCGGCTCCAAGAAAATCAGCTCCAACCGCTTGACAGACCCTTGGGTGACGACTACTATAAAACCAAATCTATGAAACCAAATGGATCAGGTTGGTCGATCTTCCCCGCACTGCGGCTTCGTTTTCCAGGAACCCTGCTGATGGCCCGGCCCAAAGCCAGCGAATTGACGGAACGAGAACTTGAGGTGATGCACGCGTTTTGGAATCACGGTGAACAGACGGTCGCCGCCGCCCGTGATGAGCTTGCCACCGCGGGCCGCGATCTGGCCTACACCACCGTCGCCACCCTCGTGCGGATTCTGACCGAAAAGGGATTCCTCCAACAGACCAGCGACGAGCGCCCATTTCGGTTTCGGCCCCTCCGGACGTTTCAGGAGGTTTCCGGAAACCTCGTCACTGATCTGGTCCAGCGGGTGTTTGGCGGATCGCGCGAACGACTTCTGGTGCGGCTGATGGACCAGCGGAAACTCTCCCCAAAAGAACGCTCAGCACTCGAGCAACTCCTCAAGAATCAGTGACCGACATCGAACTCCTCCGGTGTCTACTTGGACATCTCCCTCACAGCGCTTTCGGGACTTGGCGGCAAACCTTCATTTCGGGACGACTCATGATCACCTCGCTTCCTGCAACCCTCGTCTGGTGCGTGCTGCAAGTCACTCTGCTGACGGGGGTGGTCCTCCTTTGGTACGGGATGTTGCGTCGGAGCGGGCCGGCTGCCCGATCGCTGGCGGCGTTCACCGGCTTAGTGATGATCGTCCCCGTCACGGTGTTGGCGTTCAGCCCCTGGCCGGCGTGGACGATCGCGTCGTGGTTCCCCACCGATTCCGATACATCCCCTTCCTCAGTTGCTGCAGACGCCACGCTCCAGGGCGAGTCTGAACAGGAATCGGATGACGCGAACAAGACCCACCAACTCAACAGTCACACCCCTTCCTTCACCACGATGTTCTTCCAGTCGCTGGCGCAGGAACTGCAAACCCCTTCCGAGACGGGCGCCAAAGCGCCCCGCTGGAATTGGCCGACGCTCTTGGCGATGGCGGTGTTGCTGGGCGTTGTTTGCGGGCTCGCGCGGCTGCTGGCGGGGATCCTGCTCGTTCGGAACTATCGTTCGGGAAGTCGCCCGGTGACCGACGACAGCCTGCTCGAGTTGCGCGATGTCCTGCAGGCCGAACTGAGCTGTCCCCGGCCGATTGAATTGCTGGAATCGCCGGTCCTGACGACGGCCGCCACGATGGGCTGGCGACGGCCGCGGATCATCCTTCCCGCGAACTGGCGTGACTGGACCGACGGCGA
Source organism: Planctomycetales bacterium (assembly GCA_046152955.1). Lineage (GTDB taxonomy): Bacteria > Planctomycetota > Planctomycetia > Planctomycetales > Planctomycetaceae > SIAF01. Next base: position 3,728 of record JBJXGA010000447.1, read on the forward strand.
ACGCCGCGCAGTGCTGGCTCATGAAATCTCGCACATCCAGAGGCACGACTTCCCCACCTGGGTTGCCGCCCAGTTGGCTCTGGTCCTGCACTTTTATCATCCGCTGGTTCACTGGCTGTGCGGGCGGTTGCGCCTGGAACAGGAACTGGCCGCCGATGCCGCGGCGGCCCGTTTGGCCGGTGGACAGCAAGCGTATCTCACGACACTGGCTGCGATGGCGCTCCGTCAAGCGGATCGCCCCGTGGCCTGGCCGGCCCGTACCTTTCTGCCGACCCGCGGAACCTTTATGAGGAGAATTGAGATGTTGCGCGACAAAAAACTGCTGGCCACGACGACCCCGATGGGAGTGCGGATTGTAACCGTGGGGGTGCTGCTGCTGGCGAGCCTGGCGATTGCCGGTTTGAAAGGGCTGAACGGTCCGCTGAATGCGGCGGCGGCCGATCCGTTGACCACCGCGGTAGGGTCGGCGCTGGGTGCGTCGGACGAGTCCGCCGGTTTGGAGTATGTGCCGCGCGACGCGGTGCTGGTGGCGACGCTCCGTCCGGCGGCACTTTTGGCACGTCCCGAAATGGCCCCTTTGAGCCAGGCGCTGCAGCAGCAGGGGGGAATGAGGGAACAACTGGGAATCGCCGCCGACAAAGTCGAACAGGTGACGGTCGTGATGCTGGCCAAAGAAATTCAGGGGGGCGTCACCATCCCGGACCTGGCGGGACTGATCGTCCGCGGAGTCGCGGCGGCCGACGTCCAGGCGCTCGTGCAGAAAACCATGCCGCAGTATATGGAACAGGAATTCGCCGGTCGCAAGTTCTTCAAGAACGCCGGGGGTGGCGGAGGATGCTACTTCTTCATTGATGACAAGACCGTGGTGGTGGCCGAGGAGGAAGCCGGTCTCCGCCGGATGATCGTGGCCGGATCGGGGGGGGCCTCCAAAGCCAAATGGGCGGCGGCCTGGCGCGAAGTTTCCACCATGCCTGGGGCTCTTTTGCTGAACACCGAAGCCATTCGCAGCTCGCTGGCGCTGGAGTTGCAGCGGCAAACACAGCAAGGGGGGCCGGGCGTCGCGATGTTAAGCACGATTGCCCCCCTGTGGCAGAACGCGGACACTGTCACGCTTGGCATGAAGTTGGATTCCACGCTGAACGTTTCCGGCAAGCTGATCAGCGGGAACGCCGACGACGCGAAAAAGGTGAGTGATACTCTGTCCGCCGTCATGACCCTCGTCAAGAACGCCCTGTCGCAGGGGCGCGGGGCCGCGGCTCGCGCTCCGGGTAACGAGGCGGCCACGCTCCTGGCCCTGGCCGACGCGGCCGACTCGCTCTTGGACAATGTCAAGATCGTGCAGAAGGATCGCGAGGTTCAGGTAAATGCGGCGGCTGACTCCAAGGATCTGGTGACGCTCGTTTCCGCCATGCTCCCGGCCGTCAGCGCCGCCCGGGACGCAGCGCGGCGGACGCAATCGATGAACAACCTGAAACAAATCGGCCTGGCCATGCACAATTACGCCGATGTGAACAAGTCGTTTCCGCCGGCCGTGCTGTATGGTCCCGACGGAAAGACTCCCTATAGTTGGCGCGTGGCCCTGCTGCCTTATCTCGAGCAGGACGCGTTGTTCCGCCAGTACAACTTCAACGAACCCTGGGACAGCGCGAACAACAAGCAGATTCTGGCGAAAATGCCTCCCCAGCTTCGCGACCCGAACGAGCCGGCCACTTCGACCAATGCCTCGTACTTCGCGCTGACCGGGCCCGACACGGTTTTCTCTGGCAAAGATGGGACGGGGTTCGCGAAGATTCTCGACGGCACGTCGAACACGCTGATGATCGTCGAAGCCCAGCGGGACATCCCCTGGACGAAACCCGAAGACATTCCCTATGCCGCCGATAAGAACCTGCCCAAACTCGGCGGCCACTATCCCGAAGGCTTCCTCGCCCTGTTCTGCGACGGCGCGGTGCGCTTCATCGCCAAGGCGCTCGACGAAAAGACGCTCCGCACGCTGATCACGAAAGCTGGCGGCGAAGCAATCCCCAACTTCTAAACCCTCTCAACCGGTGCGGCTGGCCCACTCCCCAGCCGCACCCACCCTCTACTTTCTACTCTCCAGTCTCTACTCTCTTCTTTCTCCTTCCCTCGTCGGCAAACGGGGAACCCTGCCTGGCACCTTGGCCGGCCCAGGCACGGAATGAACGGCCGAGAATCGCCACCGGGTCGGCGACGGTTCTTGAGCCGTTTTTTTTGCATTTCGCCATAGCCGCTGGGTGGCCCCGTCGCGCAACTCAACGCGACAGCGCGCACTCCCAATCCTCATCGGCCACTCGCCGACCCCGGAATTTTGTGTTCTTTGGGTATTTCGTGGTTCACTTTTTGAATACCAGTCTGGCCCAAGTGATTCACGTCGGGAAATGGAAAAAGAAACCACGAATGACACGAAAAGAAGTCGCTTGATCGGGGTTTGTTTGGAGGATCACGGCCCGTTCTTCTCCGCACAGCAATCCAGCAGAATCTTGTTATCGCAAGAAGAATTTCGTCCGGAATGTTCCATCACAGGTCAAAAGGGGAACAGAAGGACGCAGAGGAAGCAGAGAAGGATGCCGACTTCGGCCGCGACGAGGAGGAGGATCAGCCTCCTCACCAATTTCCCCCTGAGTGCATCACATATCCCGGACGAAATGTCTTTGCTTCCTCTGCGCCCGCCTGTTCATTTTCTCTTTGGTTGCGGCCCCAGGCCGCGGAGAGGGAAGTGGTATTTGGCCGGATGGAGTCGAGACGATACCCATCGGCAGCGATCGATGGGAAGTCGTTTGTCTGACCACGGCCGGTTCTTCTCTGCTTCGTCTGCACGCTTCTGTTCAATCTTCATTTGGTTGCAGACCTGGGCCGCGTTTTGGGCTCCTGTTCAATCGTTGCTTGAATTGTCTCCCAATTCCGCGCTCCCCCTCCTGGTCCAGATAGGGATCATCTGTCACGCGTTTCGCCAAAGTCCGGCGTCATGGCCCCCCGCACCCGGCGACAATTGATCTTCGCGCCCGATGACGAACCGATTATGGTTCGCGGCGGAGAATTCCATGAAAACTGCCGCCGTTCGCAAATTTCGTCAAAAACTGGCCGCCGACGCGCCGGTGTATGGATTGTGGAACACGCTCGATTCGGCCAGCATCACCGAAATGGCGGTGGCGCTGGGGCTCGATTGGGTGGTGATCGACACCGAGCACGGGCATCTCGACTGGGGTGAAGTTCTCGAGCACGTTCGGGCGACCGTTCGCAGCGACACGGTGGCCATCGTCCGGGTGACGGAACTCAATGCCGGCTTGATCAAGCGGGCTCTCGACATCGGCGCCGACGGAGTAATCATTCCCTGGATCGAAACGGTCGAGCACCTGCGGCAGGCGGTGGCCTGTGCGCATTATCCGCCGCGGGGCATCCGTGGCATGGGAGGAGAGCGGGCCACCGTCTGGAGCCGCTGCATGCCGGAGCACGTCGCCGAGGCGGAGGAGAACGTCCTGGTGATCCCGATCATCGAAACAGTCCGGGCGGGGCGGAACATCGAGTTGTTGTGCCAGGTTCCGGGAGTCGATCTGTTTCAGTTTGGCCCGGCGGATTATTCCTCGACCGCCGGCTATGCGGGGCAATGGGAAGGGCCGGGGGTGGCGCAGCAGCTCCTGGCGATCAAAGACGTGATTCGGAAGCACCGCAAACAGTGCGGGGTTCTCCCCACCAGCAACGAGAATTTGGTGCAACGCCGCGACCAGGGATTTCGGTTTCTGGGACTGGGTTCCGACGCCGGCCTGATGCTCCGCAGCCTGACCGGCGCCCTGGCCGCAGTGGGCCGCGAAACACGACTGACCACGGCGTTGTCGCCGCCAGAGTGACGGCATCTGGGCCAGTTTCGCATTAAGAAATGGGACTGCGCATGACGGCGAGAATTCGGCTCAGTCCCCGTGTGCCGTTCAACAGCGCCGGCCTGCGGTAAACGACAGGGAGGATCCACGGTACGCGAGACGTCCTTCGGACGACCCCTGATCATAGGGGTTGAGCGCAGCGATGCCGATGGTAGCGTCGACACACCATTTACGCCGTCGTTCGCGCTGTGAACGACAGCGAGGATTCACGCTACGCGAGACGTCCTGATAACGACCCCGTGAGGGGTCAAAGCGAATAGCCGGGGGTTGAGCGAAGCGATACCCCCGGAAGCCGGATACAAAGTACAAACGCACCCCGGCAGGGGTGCCAGGCGCGGAGCCCGATGATGCACTCTGGCCTCGTTGCGACCAACCCGTCGATCTGCCACCCCTGCCGGGGTGGGCGATCTGGATCATTCGTTCGACCGGGGGTATCGTCCGCTGTCGCGGACTCAACCCCCGGCTAATCGCTGGCACGCCTCCAGCGTGCGGGCTGAGTTCATGGGATGGTCGACGATTTTTCCGGCAACGCTTCAACCATGCCAAATCAAACCTGCCAACACGCTGTCTGGCAGGCGATCGCTCAGACCCCGCCACCCGGTCTGCCCCCCCTGGCGTCATCCAGGTATCCCGTGCAATGCTGCCGCCGCAGATCGTTCAATCCGCCAAATCATGAATCGTATTATGAATCGTTCCCTGAATCGGCGTACCTGCGGCGGAGCGTAGGCTGTACTTGATTTCCATGCACCAGGTCGGCTGGAGATCGGCCAACTCCAGCGAGAGGGTTTTGCTGTCCGGCGAAAGTGTGGCGCGGCGGACGGTGAGTGTTTTCTCGTCGAAATGCTTCGAGCCGTAGTTCGCCGTGCGCTGGAGTGACCAGGTCTTGATCGCCAGGTTCTTGACGTCGAGCGACCCCCGATCGATGGGGTCTGTGAAGGTGAGCTTCAGGCCGGACTGGGTGGCATTCAGTTCGATCGGCAGATGCATGGGCTGCCCGGTGGCGCGCAGGCGGTACAGGCCGCCGGGGTGGGTGGCGCTCCCCGCCCAGGCAAACATTCCACACAGATACAGTTGCCCGTCGGTCGGATGGAACCGGCCGCGCATCACGCCGGTGGGAAACGTCGGAATGGGCAATTCGATCATTCCCCCCTGGACGGCCCCCCGCACGTTTTCGTGCGGCACGAGGAACACCTTGCCGTAACCGTAAGACAGGTTCAGCAGCGATCCCTTCAGCGGTCCCCAGCGATCGCTATCAACCCACAACAGTTCGGCGGGGGAGCGATCGAAATCGTTCGTGATCCAGCAGAGGGGCTGGATCATGGCCGAGTCCGACGGGTCGGTCACATCGTGGTAGCCCAGCATGTTACCGTAGAAATTCGGCTTTCCCGAGGCCGGGACCGTGACCCAATTGATGCGGTTCTTAGGATTCCAGAACCCTTCCTGATCGGTGACGACGAACGATCCATCGGGGTTGAGGCAGACGCCGTTGGCGGCGCGGAATCCATTCGCCAGAATGTCGGTGCGCGCGCCGTCCGGGGAGACGCGGAGGAGCGTTCCGTGATGCGGCACGACGGCCGCCACGCCGTGGCAACCTGATTTGGCGTAGTAGAAATTCCCCTCGGCATCGGTTTGCAGCCCCATCGCGAATTCGTGGAAATGCTCGGTCACCTGGTGGTCGTTGTTGAGGCACTGATAAAAGTCAATTTCGCCGTCGTTGTTCAAGTCGTGCAGCACCGCCAATTGGTCGCGGCACGTCACATGGATTTTGTCGCTTACGATCTTCAAGCCCAGCGGCTGAAACAGGCCGGATGCGATGCGCTGCCAGGTGAGCGAGAGGGCTTTGGGGCGCGATGCGGGGGTGACAAGCCATACGTCGCCATCCCACGAGCAGACGGCGATGCGACCATCGGGAAAGAAATCCAGCCCCGTGAACCGCGTTTGCGCTAGCCACGGGTTCGATTCGGGAGCGGTCAGGACGTCGGCTGCAAACGGGCCGGTCTCTGCGCCGAGTTGCGCCTGAGTTTCCAGTTTCTGTGGCCAGCGCGGCGGCCCTCCCTGGGTGAGCGCAGTCAGGTCGCGATCGGCGTCCGGGATCGGCTGGTCGAGCAGCGCGTCGGCGAACTGCCGCGCGTCCCCCTCTCGAACCGTCGCGGCGTCCGCCGGGAGCCAGAGTGTGAATCGTAGCGGCTGTTGGCCAGCGGAGATCTTAAGTTGCAGCCTCCCTTGGGCCACGATCCATTCGGCCGGGGTGTCGCTTGGGGCGAAGCCGGCAAAAATCGGGCCGGAGGGGGAACTCACCGGAGCCATTCCGCGACGGATTTCGGCATCCCGCCCGTGCGCTGTCGCGTCGGCGACCTGTGCTCCTGTTGCGTCGCTCGTCAGCCATCGTGCCAGGAGCGAGGGATCATCCGCCGCAGGGACGCTGAGGTCATTCAGCCCGGCGGTCAAGCGCCGCTGATAGAACCGCACCTCTGCGATCTCTCCCTGAAAGAACGTCGCCGGCTGCGGGAAATCGGGGGTGGTGAAGCCGATCCGGACGACGCTCGCGGGGAGCGCGGCCTTCGCCGCCAACACCCCTTCGCCATCCAACTGGCCGTCAACGTACAGGCGCACGCGACGACTGGATTTCTGCCAGGTCATGGCGACGATTCGCGATTGCCCATCGTTGATTTTCGTTCGGGCGGCCACCGCGCCGACCCACCCGATGTCAAAGGCGAGTCGTCCATCGCGAATGAAAAACGTCTGTCCATCGGGAGTCCATTTCGGCCCGGACGGGCTCAGCGACCAAATGGTTCCGTCGGTTTTGGTCTTGATGCGGGCGACGATGGTGAAATCGTTGGTCGTGAGATCGAACGCCTCGCCGTGGGGAACCTCCAGGTACGTGTTGCCGTCGAATTCCAGTCGCTTTTCCGCCGCCTCGGGGGTTGCGGGGCGGGGCGGTGCCATCCAGACGATCGACTTTTCCCCGCGGTCGATGGTCGTCGGCTGCGCGTCGGGGGAGAGATGTTCGGCCACTTGCAGGAGCATCTCGCGATCGCGCGGTCCGATGCTGAACGTGCGCGCGAAGAGGGGCGCCCGGTGCGGCTCTTCGCGCGTGATGAGCCGCGGCAATTCCAGCACGTCGGCGCCGCCGACGGAGTACGACAGGACCACCTGCTGACCATGGTGATAGATCCCCTGGAACTTGCCCCACGCGCGAGGGAGCGGGCCGTAGCGTTTGCCGTCCCGCCCGGGCACGCGCTGGTCATCCTGGAAATCGCCGGAGGCGGGATTGGCCCAGCCCGGTCCTGTCGAGTTGGCGAAGGCCGTTTGTCCGACGACGCGCGGATGGACGCCATGCGCGCCGTTGAATTGAATCCCCTGCCAGTCGATGAAATTGTCGTCGGAGCTCCCCGAACCGTTCCAGGCCGCCGCGGCGCGGAGCGTGTCGGTGTCGAAAAGCATCCAATGCCGACCGCGCGAGACTCCGCCGGCACCAGGGTCGAGCCGCACGGCGATTCCCTTATACGCCAGGTTGTGCTCCAGTCCCGGCACTTCATACGTGTGGACCAGACTCGGCCCGTAGTCCATCGCGGACCAGGGGACAATGTTGCTCGGCTCGGGCCCGCGCGTGTCCCCCTTCGGAAGACGCGCGAGGTACGCCGGGTCGATGCGCACAAACTGCGACGGGTTGTGAGGCGCCAGGTAGGTCTCGCGGATGTAGTGGATCACCTCGTATTTCTGGGACGGCACCATCCAGGTCTGCGGCGCCATCAGTCCGAAACCGTGCGTCAGCGTGCGATACATCGACAAGGGATCGCTGCCGTTCTTGAATTTTCCTTCCGCGAACCGGAGCGAGGTGGGGAGCGAACCGGGCTTGTCCCTTGTTCCGTGGCAGTTCGCGCAGACGCGCTGGTAGATGGCTTCGCCCCGTTTCAGCGATTCGCCGCCCCAGTCGGCGATCAGCCCGGCGTGGTCGAGGTGCTTTTCATATTCCGGGACGGTGAATGTCAACAGGGCGGCCGAGGGTTGAAGCTGCAAGGCCCGCGCCGGCCCGCCGTCGCGGATTTCGATCAGGTAGCGGATCAAATCCAGAAACTGCTGGCGGCTGTTCAATTGATTGACCTGCCCGGCGGGCATGATCGACGTCTCGTTGACCTGGAAATTTTCAATCTCGCTGGCTGCGATCGTCGTCGTCTCTCCTCCCCGTGCGATGTCGCGCACCACCACCTGTTGGGGGGTCCGCTCGACAAGCAGCGCTGTCAGCGATTTCCCGTCGGCGGTGACCACCGTCACCGACTGATACTCTGAACGAATGACCTTGGATGGCCACAGGACCGATTCGACCAGCGCCTCATCGGAGACCGGCTTGTCGAACACCGCCAGATTCGGCCCCAGTCCTTGAGGCGCACCGTTCCCGACCGTATGGCACTTCGAGCAGGCCATGTGTGGCTGAAAAAACACCACCGCTCCCCGCACGGCATCCCCCACCTCACGCGCCGCGGCGGCAAGTTCCCGGCCCGGAACCTGCTGCAATTCCGCTTCGAGCGACTGTGCGGACGCTGAGGAATGCGGGAGCCACAAGAAGAGTGCCAGCCACAGCCCCTTTGTGGATAACCAAGCCCGCTGGGGAACACTCCAGGAGTGAAGGGTTGACTGATAAACGGTGACGAGCATGGATCTATTTCAAAAGGTAGTGACCGCTATTGTGGCCTGAGGACTGTTTCTAAACCTCAGGTTCTGCGCACGTTCGTGAATCGACCATACCGACAACTGGCGGCCGACCCCATCCGGCTCGCCCGGAAGGTGAAGGAGGTCGGCAGCGAGACACAATTGCACGAAGCCACTACTTTGTCGCCTCGGCGACCGGTTCGGGCGCGGGGGCGTGCGGAGAGAGTAGATTGTCATGCAAAAAACGCGCCATCGTACCCCACAGGTGACGTTCTGTGTTGTTTCCCTCCGACACGGAATGCGTGCGGCTCGGATAGGGGAGCACGCTGAAATGCTTCCCCCTGGCGATGAGCTCATTGATCAGCCTCTCGGTGGCCTGATAATGGCAGTTGTCGTCTCCCGTGCCGTGAATGAGCAGCAGGTTGCCGCGCAGGTTGTGAGCATGCGTCAGAGGGGAGCCGTCGCGATAACCTTCGGCATTCTCGGTCGGCAGCCCCATGTAGCGCTCCTGATAAATGGTGTCGTAGAGCCGCTGGTCGGCCATCGGCGCGACGGCGATCGCCGTCCGATACAGGTCCGGATAGCGGAAAATGGCATTGAGGCTCATGCTTCCACCGCCGCTCCAGCCCCAGCTCCCGACGCGCGTGGGATCGACGAACGACCAACGCGCGAGCAGTTTGCGCACCGCCTGGGCCTGATCCTGCGGCGCCAGGATTCCAATCTGCTGATGGACCGACTTGCGCCAGGCATGCCCGCGCGGAGTGTTGGTTCCGCGATTGTCGATGCTGGCGACGACGAACCCCTGCTGCGCGAGCATCCAGTGCCAGAGGCCGCGCGGGCCGGGCCAGGCGTCCTGCACCGTTTGCCCGTGCGGCTCGCCATAAACATACATGAGGAGCGGCAGCCGGGCAGAAGGATCGATCGTTTGGGGCTTGATGCTCCAGCCGTCGAGCGTCACCCCCCCCTCGATCTCAACCTGGAAGAACTCGATCTGTGGTCGACTCACCGCGGCCAGCGTGTCACGGAGCTTCTGGTTGTCGGCCAGCGTCCGTACGACCGAGTGATCGGCCAGTCGCACCAGTTCCACGATCGGCGGCGTCGTGAACGTGGACCAGGTATGGACCCCCCAGCGGGCGTCGGGAGAAATGTCGTACTTGTGCCAGCCCGACTGATCCATTGGGGAAACCCGTTCGGTGAGGCTTCCATCCAACTTGGTGCGATACAAGTAGCGCTGCGTCGGTTTGTCGGGAGAAGCGTCGTAATAGACCCAACCCCCCGCTTCGTCGACCGCGATGACCTCGATGACATCGAACGCCCCCTGGGTGATCGCAAGGTGGGCCGAGCCATCCAGGGGGACGCGATCGGCATGACGCCAGCCGGAGCGTTCCCTCAGCCACAAAAATCTCTGGCCCCCTTCCAGCCAGCGCACGGGGTTTTCGTTCTCCAGCCAGGCCCGGTCGGTCTCGGTCATGACGAGCCGCGACTGGCCGCTTTGAGGGTCTGCCAGCCATACCACGAGTTCCTGTTGCAATCGGTTGAATCGCTGCACGAGAATCCGCGAACCGTCCGGAGTCCACTCCGCATGCGGCAAATAATGTTCGCGCGGATAGCCCGGCAACTCCAGCCACCGCACCGGGCCACCGGCCGCCGAGATCACTCCCAGCCGCGTCGCCGAGTTCTTCTCCCCCACCTTGGGATAGGCGAACGTCGTGATCCGGGGCGAATTGCTGTCGAGGTTGTTGATCAGGTGAAACTCGGAGACGCCGCTGGTGTCGAACTGCCAGAACAAAATCCGGCTGCCGTCGGGACTCCAGCGAAAGCAGTCATACAGATTCAGTTCCTCTTCGTTGACCCAGTCGGCGGTCCCGTAAATCAACTTGGGCGAGCCATCAGTCGTGAGCGCGGTGATCTCCAGGCTGCGGACGTCTTGAACGTACAGGTTGTGATCGCGGACATACGCCACCCGCGAGGCGTCGGGGGAGAACCGCGAGAACATCATTGTGGAGGGGGGGGCCGCGCCACCCAGTTGCTGGAGTTCGCCAGACGCCACGTCGAGCGTCCAGTAGTCGCCGCGGGTGTTCCGCCGCCAGACTCTGCGGCTGTTCGTGTAGATCAGCAAGCGGGACTCGTCGTCGGAGAATTCGTAGGCCTCGATCCTGAGCGGCTGCCCAGAGTCCTTTGGGACAAACGCCGATGCCGGGACGACGATGTGTTTCTCGCCGGTTGCCGGATCATGCCGCAGCAGATCCTGGCCGGTCCCCTCCGCGCTCCGTGCGAGCGTAAAGTACGTTGAGGAACGCTTGCTCCAGCGCAGCTTCGGCACCCCGTCGGCGTCGAACTCGCGCTTTCCGAACAGCCGGTCGATCGTGAACGCGGCGGGGGAGGAACCTTCCGCCGCGCGGCCGGGTTTCTCGGCAATCACCAGCGCAGTGAGCAGGGCCAGCCACAGGGAGAGTGAGCGAACGATCAGGGTTTTGTGACGCATGGGGAACTTTACTGAGTCGAGAGCATTCCAAGAGAAAAAAGCGCCGCACGCGATACGCGGCGAAAGAGCAACAGGCCAGGGGCAATCAAACCACCTCCACCACGCGCGGGCCGAGCACTTCGCCACGCGGCATGATCCCCAGCCCCGGCGCCGTTGATGCCTTCATGAAACCGTTCTCGCGCTGGGGCGCGCCGCTGGCAGTGCTGACTGTGACGTAGCTATTGAAATCGGTGCTGGTGAAACGGAACTCCTCGGGGGTGCTGTGCGCCAGGTGCGCGATCGCCGCCGTGGTGATGTCACCTCCCCAACTGTCTTCGAGCGTCATGGCGATGCCCATGGCGACGCACAGATCCCGCACTTGCTTCGTTTTGGTGAGGCCCCCCAGTTTGCTGATCTTCAGATTCACCACGTCCATCGCCAGGTCGGCTTTGGCTCGCAGGAGCATCTCGAGGCCATCCACATTCTCGTCGAGCACGAACGGGTGATCGGTGTTTCGGCGTACGGCCAGGCATTCCTCGTAGGTCAGGCACGGCTGCTCGATGTAGACATCAATGTCACGGACGGCGCGGACGACGCGCACCGCTTCATGCTGCGTCCAGCCGGTGTTGGCATCCGCGACAAGTCGATCGGTCGGTTGCAAGACCGCGCGCACCTGGCGGATGCGCTCGATGTCCAGATCAGGATCGCCACCGACTTTCAGTTGGAATCGGGTATAGCCCTGGGCGCGGTATCCGGCGACGTTCCGCGCCATCTCGTCGGGGGGTTGCTGAGAGATCGCCCGATACAGCCGCACGCTCTCGCCGAACCGCCCCCCCATCAGCGTGCAGACGGAGAGTCCGGTCGCTTTGCCGAGAATGTCCCAGCAGGCGATGTCGATCCCGGTTTTGACATAGGGATGCCCCTTGAGCGCCGCATCCATCCGCTGATTGAGCTTCGAGAACTCGCGCGGATCAAAGCCCATCAGATGCGGTCCCAGTTCCCGCAAACCGGCCCGGACCCCTTCAGCATAGGCGGGGAGATAAAACGGCCCCAGCGGACAGACTTCGCCGTATCCGACGAGTCCACACGCAGTCTCCACACCGACGATCGTACTGTCGAACACGCTGACCGATTTGCCTCCCGACCACTTGTAACTCCCCTCCACAAGCGGCAGTTCGACGCGGTGGGCAAATATGCGGGCAATCTTCACGGCGGACCTCCTGGAACCAGCGACCCCGCCTCGTTCGAGAGGCAGACCTGAAATCGCGGCGAGTGTATCATTTCGTCAGTGGTGGCGTCTTGCAATGCAGGGCTGCACGCGCCGGGGGCGGAGGGCGTGCGTCTGGAGCCGCTGGCCGACGCTCGTGTAACGCCCCTCCGGCCGCCTGATGTTTTTCTTCAGATTCGAGGTACGGAGAATCCCCCCCGGAATCTTGTTCTCGACCATGACAGAAGAACTCCGTGTTGGTGGCTCCGCTTCACCGTGTCAGCTTGAGCCATTTCGACAGCACCCCCTTTACAAATCCGGTGAGCCGCGTGCGGTTGTAGGCGTCTGCCGTCCGTTTGATCGCGTCCGCCTGCGTGGGATAGGGATGGATCGTTCGAGCGAGCGTCTTCAGGCCCAGTCCGGCGGTCATCGCCAGGGTGATTTCCGAGATCATTTCGCCCGCGTGCGCGGCGACGATCGTCGCGCCGACGATCCGGTCGCTCCCCCGGCGGACATGCACTTTCACAAATCCCTCCGTCTGGCCATCCAGGATCGCCCGATCGACATGTTGCAGTTCCTGCGTGAACGTCTCGATTTCCAGCCCCTGCTCCCGCGCGGCTGTCTCGGTCACGCCTACGTGGGCGATCTCCGGATCGGTATACGTACACCACGGAATGACCAGCGAACTGGCTTTGGCGCGTCCCAGAAACAGCGCATTCTGGATCACGATCCGCGCCATGGCGTCGGCGGCATGCGTGAACTGAAAGCGCGAGCAGACGTCGCCGGCAGCATAAATCCGCCGATTGGTGGTCCGCAATCGATCATCCACCTGCACCCCCGTGCGCGGATCGAACGCGACTTCCACCGCCTCCAAGTCCAACCCCTCCACGTTGGGCCGCCGCCCGGCAGCCACCAAAATTTCATCCACCAAGAGGTCGCGGCGCTGGTCCCCCTGCGCCACAGTCAGCCGCTTCTCGTCGCCGCGGTGCTGGACCTCCACTACCGCGCAGCCGGTCTGAATGTCGATCCCGTCGCGGCGCAACGCCGCGTCGATCCGCTGGGCGGCATCCGGATCTTCCCTGGGGAGGATGTGCGCCGAGGACTGAAAGAGCGTTACCTGCGATCCCAGCCGCGTGAAGGCTTGCGCCAGTTCGCACCCGATGGGACCGGCCCCAATCACCGCCAGGCGGCGGGGGAGTTGTGTCAGCGTGAAGACCGATTCGTTCGTCAGGAACCCGGTGTCTGCCAGGCCGGGAATGTCGGGCTGCGCGGCCCGTGCGCCGGTGGCGATGACTGCCTTTCGAAATCGCAGCGTCGCGGAATCGACCGTGACGGTGTCGGGACCGGAGAAACGCCCCGCTCCGAAAAACACATCAATTCCCTGCTGTCGATAGCGCTCCGCCGAGTCGTTGGGACTGATCGAGGCCCGCAAGCGGCGCATGCGCTGCATCACGGCGGCGAAGTCTACCGGAGGTTCCCCGGCGACCGGGATCCCAAATTGTCCCGCGTGCCGCACCGCATCCGCCGCCCGCGCCGAGCGAATCATCCCCTTGGACGGAACGCAGCCGACGTTCAAGCAGTCCCCCCCCATGAACTCCCGCTCGATCAGGGCGACCTTGCCTCCCAACCCGGCGGCGCCAATCGCGGTGATCAGTCCCGCCGTTCCCGCCCCCAGGACGACCAGGTTGTATCGCCCCTGGGGAGTGGGGTTCACCCAGCCGTGCGGATGCACGTTGGCGGCCAGGGCGCGATTGAATTCGTCGTCAGGGAGAATCGTCATGCCGCGTCTTCTCGTGGGTTGGCGTCCCGGAATCCGCTTCCGGAATCGTTTGGGAAGGAGCCGTTGGAACGGCGGTGGCGAGCGCCCGCCGCGCCATCCGGGTGATCGCCATCGTAACCAGCAGCGTCGCCGCCAGTCCGACATAAAACAACACGCGCTGCGCTACCGACTGTTCCGCGCGGCCGGCCAGAACGTCGGCCAACTGCCGGGTGGTGGATCCCACATAGACGAACAGAATCGTTCCGGGAAGCATCCCGATCCAGGAGGCCAGGCAATAGTCGCGAAACGAGACGCCCGTCAATCCAAATCCGTAGTTCAACAGATTGAATGGAAACACCGGCGAGAGCCGGGTCAACAGGACGATGCGAAACCCCTCGCGCCCCACCGCGGCGTCGATGGCGCGGAACGCCGGCCGGGCCGCCACGCGCGCGGCGACCCATTCCCTCGCCACATAACGCCCGGTGAGAAACGACAGCGCCGCCCCCAGCGTGCTGCCGAGGGAGACCGCCACCGTCACCTGGATCAGCCCCGTCAAGGTTCCGCCAAACGCGAATCCGCCGAACAGCGTCAACGGCGATCCGGGAAGAAACAGCAGGCAGGCGGGAATGAACGCGGCGCCGACTGCCACCGGTCCCCAGCGATCGAGCCGCTGAATCAACTCCAGGAGTGCCTCCAGTCGCTCAAAGAACTGCTGGCGATAGCCGGGGACGGTCAGCAGGATCGTGCTGGCGACGAGCACCAATACCAGCAACGTTCCGATGATGACCCGCGGTGAGACGTGTTTGGGCATTCCAGAAATCCGCATTCCGCCGGGTGTCGGCTTCCAGTTCGCGCCGCGGCCATCCGCTCACGGAGCGGCAGGGAGCTTCCAGCGGGCCGCCTCCAGATGCGTCTTTTGATCGGCGCCACGGTAGCTGTAAACCGTGATCAGCGTTTCATCGGGGAGTTGGATGGTGTTGCCAAATCCTCCCCCGCTCGGCTGATCGGCGGGAGTCCGGGTGTCGATCATCAGGCGGTCGTGAACGAAGTCAAAACGAAATCCGTTGGAGGTCTGCTCCCCGAGGACGGCCTGCACTCCCAACGGAGGGTGCAGCGACCGCGCGGTGAGAGTCAGCAAGAGTCGTCCGTCCACCAGCCGCAGGATGTGCGGATACATCTCTCCATAGGTTCCAAGGTTTTCCTCAAACTTCCACCGACTTCCCCCATCCGTCGAACGAAACAGCATCATCCGCTCGACCTGGTCCCCCACCTCCTGCGGGATGGCGGTTCCCGGCAACGCGGGGAAAACCCGCGGATCGACGCGAGCAATCGCCAAGAGGTCGCCGCTCCCCGCCTGCCACAGGACCGTTTCGGCGTGGAACGGCCACCACAGTTTCGATTTGTCAACCTGTTCAAACTCGCTTTTGAGCGATCGGTCCCAGGTCTTTCCACGGTCCTCCGAGCGCCACAGAAAGTCCCTTCCTCCAGGGGCCGAGACTCCCAGGATGAGCGTGCCGGTTTCCGATTCCAGGATGTTGCGGCTCGTCAGAATCCAGGCTTTTTCCGGAGCGCCGGGAAGGTCGGGAACGGCGATGCGGGTGGTTGTCCAAGTGCGACCGGCGTCTGTCGAGCGGTGGAGATAGCTGTGCGTGTAACCCAGCGTGTTGCGCACGTCCTGTTCCAAAAGATGCACGGTCATCAGCAGCGTTCCGTCGTCCAGCAACGTAAAGTACGGCTCGCGCCCGAGAAGTTCGAGCGGTTCTCCCGCGGACCAGGTGCGACCCTCATCGCCCGAGCGAAACAGCAGCATCTGTTCGCGGACCTTGTCCCCCTCCACCTTGTGCTGGTGAAACGCCACGACCAGCAATTCCCCCCCTGGCATCCGAACGAGACTCGGTTTGTAGTCGTCATCAACCCCGATCGGAATGCGCTGCGCGGCGATCGACGCGCCGCGCAACATTTTGGGCTGCCGCACCTGGATCCGGTCCGGGCGCGGCGGCTCCCCTTCCGCGGCGATCAACGCTGACAGCGACGGAGCCCACAGGATCAGCCAGACATACAACCAGAGGCGCATGGAGTTTCCTTTGGAAACAGGGGATGGACTGCCAACGGACGCTCGCGGTCCGCAGCACAAAACGAAATCGGGAGATCCACAGCCAGGAACCCGTTCGCGCGATGGAGTGGATTGGCACGCGTCGTTTCGGCTTCGGCCGGAAGCGGTACGGAAGGAGGCGGGGCGGACTGCCCCTGCCCGCGTTGCAGCATCCCTCCCACGAGTGCGACCAGACCTACGATCCCCAGAATCACCAGTACCGCCAGCGCGATCTTCCAGAAACTGTAGGGGCGGTCGCCGACCACCTCTCCCGTGCGGGCGTTGATGGCGATCTGAAACAGCCGCTGGTGATACCGATACGGGGCCAGCCACACCGGTTGCAGGACATGCTTGAACGTGATCGCCGAATGTTGCGTCTGCACGCTGTGCAACTGCTGATGATCTCCTCCGATGTCGCGGCAGCAGAGCGTGCGGATGGATCCATCCATGATTCCCCGCGCCGTCGTAAAGCCATCCTTGAGGCCGACCGTGTAGCGTTCGGTCTGAAACCCCGCCAGAAAATCGGGGCGGAACGGTTCATAGTGCTCGATGTCCCACGGCTCCAACTGGTGCATCAGGTGTTCCGGAATGCTCTTCGACGCGCACACCAGGACATCGTCGAAGAAATGTTCGACGTTGCCTGAGGCGGGACTCCATCGAATCCGCGTCTCGACCCGCGTCCGGACCACCGGGCGAGTGGTCGTGGTGACCCGTCCCTGGCTGTCAGTCTGAGTGACCGTCGCATGTTCGGTGTAGGTGACCACTTCCTGGTAGTTGTCGCCGCGCTGCCCCGTGTAGTGCGTATAGGTCATCGAATCGAAGGTCCAGAACGGCACGTAAATGCCATTGAGTCGTCCCAGGTCGGCCAGATGTTTGAAATCATTGGGGGCAAACCACCGTCCGTGGATCCATTGATTGAACGCCTGCCGGGCTTGCTTCTGGTCGATCTTGAACGGCAGAATCCCTTCCGGCAGGATCATGTTCTGAGCGGCAGCCGGGCGATTCTCCAGATCGTTGCTGCAATACGGACACTTGTCGGTCGCCACCTTGTCTTCCAGCAGAACGACCGCGGCGCACGCCCGACACTGCACTTCGGAAGAGCGACCCTCGATCGTCTGTCCGCGTGATTCGGTCTGTTGCCAGTATTCCTTCCAGTCGCGCTCCTGGATCTGGGCGTCGGTCGGGTCGATCCGCTCTGAATAGTTGCAATAGGGACACCGCAGCGCCCGCTGCGACGGATCGAAGTCGAGCTTCGCGCCACAACCCGGACAGGGAAACTTGCGCCCCGTGTTGGAGGGGGCCGGCCCCGCCGCCGCGCCGGCGCCGGCCTCTTCCGTCCCGCTGGATGCGTCCCGATTCCCCGATTCCGGCGAAACCTTTGGCGGATGATCAGACACGGCGAGGCGATGCTCCCTGCGGCACGGGGATAGAGACCAAAATCTCCAGATCAGCGTAGCAAAATGGCTTGGCACTCTCCATGCCGCATGAACCGTTTGGGGTTCCACCGTTTGGGGTTCCACTGGCTCCCTCTCCCCCCGGGCGATTATGATGGCTTGGAGCCGGGCTCCTCGCTACTGGTGTTCGCAATGGCCGCCACGATCAATGACCTTATGCAGCCGATCTCGTCGGCTGAATTCGATTTCTCCGACCCCGTGCGGTACGACGACGTCGAATCGAAGCATCGGCGGATCGCTGAATTCCTGCGGCACGCGGGTCTGGACGCGATGCTCCTGCAGCATCCGGCCAATTTCGCCTGGTTTACCTCGGGGGCGGGCGGGCTTCCCCCCATCGACGACCGGCCGGCCGCCGCGCTGTTTGTGATCCCCGATGCGCGGGTCGTCGTCACCAACAACGTGGAAGCGGCTCTGCTCTTCGATAAGCAACTCGGGGGGCTGGGCTTTCAGCTCAAACAGCGTCCCTGGCACGAAGAGCGACACGTGTTGCTCGAAGACTTGTGCCGCGGGAGGCGGGTCGGGGCGGACACCGTGACCGCCGGGACGACCTGTGTCGCTGAAGGGTTGGCCCGGATGCGCCAAACGCTGGCACCGATCGAGCAGGAACGACTGCGGACACTCGGGGGATTGGTGGCGCATGCGGTGGAGGCGACTGCCCGGCACGTGGAGGCGGGGGAGACCGAAGCGGACATCGCCGGAGAATTGTCTCACCGGCTGCTGAAACATGAAGTGCGGCCAGTTTGGGTGCGGGTCGCCGCGGATGGGCGCTCCGGCCCCTATCGCCACTGGACCGCCAGCGATTCTCCCCTGCGACGATGGTGTCTGGTCGGCGCGGTGGGAAGCCGTTGGGGATTGCACTGCGCTTGCAGCCGGATCGTCGTCCTGGGAGCGCCCACTCCGGAGCTGCTCACCGGTTACCACCAGGTGGCGCTGCTAACGGCGACGGGAAGATACTTTTCGCAGTCCGGTTGGACGCTCGCGGAAGTCTGGAAAAAGGTAGAACGAATCTATGAGAAACAGGGACATCCGGATGAGTGGCAATTGGCCGACCAGGGGGAAGTGACCGGCTATCTCCCCAAGGAAGCGCTGGTAAATCCGACGTCCGCGTTTCGTCTGCAGCAGGGGATGGCCATCCACTGGCATCCGTCGATCGGCCCGATGCAAATGAGCGATACCTGTCTCGTGGGGGAGACGAAAACCGAGTTGGTGACCAGGCAGGACGAGTGGCCACAGTTGTGCGTGGCGGTCAAAGGGACGCCAGTGATGCTTCCGGACCTGCTGATCAAGGAAGCGAAGATGGCCAAAGAAGAATGAGGAATCGGCAAGATGCAAAATGATGGATGTTGAGTCGGGCGCGTGGAGCTCCCTGTTGCCATTCAGATCGTGCCAGCAATTGGACCCGCCTCATTCTCCCCAATACAGCCGCAGTGCATTGCCTCCGAGAATGCGCTCGCGGTCCGCGGTCGCCAGATCGGGGAGCGCCCGTTGAATCAGGTCGAGCGCGCTCCCATAGGGATTTTTCAGCAACACATGGGGAAAGTCGCTCCCCCACAGCAGTCGCTCCGGTCCGAATCGTTCCAGGACGATTCGGAACAGTCGGTGGCAATCGGCGTAGGGAAACCGTTCCCGCGAGAAATAGTAGGTGCCGCTCAGCTTGAGTGAAACACTGGCACAGGCCGCCAATTCGACCAGCGTGGCGACGCCGAGGGAGGCGAGTTCGTCGGGGTGCGCTGGATGCGCCAGATGATCGACGACGATCGGCACGGATGGGAATCGCTGTGCGAGGGACTTCAAAATCGCCAGGTGCTCGCCGTTGGCCAGGACGCTGATGACGATCCCCAATTCGGCTGCCTGGTTCCACAAGCGATCGGCCAGCGGCGAGCCAAATGCACTCGCTTCGGCGGCGACCCGCGGCCGCAATCGAAGTCCGCGGCAGCCGCGCTTCGTGACCCAGTACGCCAGACGTTCCGCCGCATTTGCCTGCCGCGGATCGACGACGCACACCGCCGCGTATCGCTCTGGCCGAGCCCTCGCGCAATCGGCGACGTAGCTGTTTTCCTCTCCCGGATAGACCGGCTGGACCAGCACGGCGCGGTCGATCCCGTGATCCTCTAGGTATTCGTCCAAAAGTTCGATCGGAATCGGCACATGGGGGCCGACAATCGTCCCTCCCGGATTCGGGAACTCCGGGTGCGGTTGCCAGACATGGACGTGAGAGTCAATGCGCATGATGTTCACCGCTCGATTCTGCGACGTGGAGCACTTTGGTCAAAGTGGTTTTCAAAGATGGAACCACGAAACACACGAAACACACGAAAAAGCGGGTCGGCCAGTCTCTGACCTCGAAGTCCGGATCACAGGGGCGTCGGCTGCATCGAGCGATCCATTGCCGTTCGACTCTTCTTTGCCGGAAGACGTTGCGTTTCCGTGCGTTTCTCGTCGTAACAGAATTCTCATTGGATTGCGGTGGCAGGGGAGTCGCGTGTTCCGTGGCGCGGTCGAATGAGGCTGACCTGCGCGTCGTCAACCTCTGGTCCAACTCCAGGGGCGCGTCACGTCTCCGCCGTTTACCAGCCGTTCCTCCGGCCAGCCCCCCTGGGACAGTTCGACGATCGTCTGTGCCGCCATCGTCGCCATGTCTTCGATTGCCTGCTGGTCGACACCCGCAACATGCGGCGACAAGACGACGTTGGGGGCCGCGAGCAAGGGGGAATCGCTGGGGGGTTCGCGCTCGAACACATCCAATCCCGCTCCACCCACGTGACCCGACTGGAGCGCCTCGCACAGCGCCGGTTCATCCACCAGCGTCCCGCGCGCCGTGTTGATCAGGATCACTCCCGGTTTCATCTGCTGCAGCGATTCGCGGTTGATCAGGCGCCGCGTGGCGTCGGTGGCCGCCGCGTGCAGGCTGATCACGTCGCAGGTCGCAAACAACTCGTCCAGGCTGACGATCCGCACCCCTGGAGTGTCGTCCGGGGGGGACGACAGGAAGGGGTCATGGGCGATGACCGGCATCTGAAAGGCCTCCGCCAGACGGGCCACGGCGCGGCCGATCCGTCCCAGCCCCACCACACCGAGCAACTTGCCTCGCAAGGCCAAAGAAGTCTGACGTCGAAATCCTCCTTGGGCCACTTCGGCATGATTGACGACGACCCGCTTCGCCGCCGCCAGCAGCAGTGCGAACACTTGTTCGGCGACAGCGTGGTGATTCGTCCCCGGCGTGCAGGCCACGAGGATTCCTCGCTCGGTCGCCGCCGCCACATGGACGCTGTCGTAGCCAACTCCGGTGCGTGACACGATCCGCAGGCTCGTGGCGCGCTCCAGGATCGCCGGCGTATACGGCTCTGTGCTGGCGATTGTCCCCTGGACTCCCTTCAGTTCGTCAGCCAATTGCGCTTCGGTCAGCACCTTCCCCCCGACTCGGGGATAGCGGATCTGAAATCCTCCCTGCTCCAGGATGCGGCTGTAGTCGCCCGGTTTCTGAAACAGAAGGGGTTGACAAACGAGGATGGTTGGCGGGGCAGTCTCGGGCATAGGGACTCCAGTTTCGTCGGATTTATTCGATCGATTTCGTACAGTCGATGAACAGCCAGGAGAGGGCGGAAAGCAGGTAGATCACGCCGATGGCGACCAGCAGGACGGTCCAGCCGGTCGGGTCGTCCATCGCGCCGGTTCCGAACAGGGCAATCGTATACCCCATCGCCGGACCGGCGACGAACCCGGCCACCGATCCCGACGTGTTCACCAAGGCGAACAGCGACGCGGCGTTTCTCCCCCCCATGTCGGTGACCGCACCCCAGCAGGTGGGCTGCGCCCAATCGGCGAAGAATTTAAGACAACAAAAGCAGACGATAATCTCCGTGGGATCAGTAAACAACAAACTGGTGAACAGGCAGACTCCCGCCAGCAAGTTACCCACCAAACCCACAGCCGTCCGCGACCAGCGCCGGCTTCCCGTCCGGCGAATCAGCCAGCTTTGCAGATAGCCCCCCGCGAGCAGTCCCCCCAGGGCGCCCGCCACCAGCGGCAATGCCGACATCCAGCCTGCCGATTGCAATTTGACCCCTTGCACCTTGTCCAGATACATCGGGAGCCATGCGGAAAAAAAGTTGTCGACGAACGCACAGGTAAACTGCTGAAACAGCAGACCCCAGACGAAGCGGTTGCCGACGACCAGGCTCCAATCGATCCGGCTCCGCGCGGCGACCGCTGCCGTCGGGTCTCCGATGGTCACGAGCTCGGCCTCGGCCGCGTTGGCCCACGGATGTTGCCGCGGACTGTTCCGAAACAACAGCCAGAACAAAGCGACGTAGGCCAGACCCGCCGCCGTGAGGCATCCCAGGGCCATCCTCCAGGGGAGTTGCCACATTCCCAGCATGACCGTGCCAAACAGCACGAACGAGACGGCTCCCCCCATACGTCCAAAAAAGGAAGCCACCCAACCCTGGACGGTGGTCCGTTCAGAAAACGGGAACCAGACCTTGGTGACTTTGTTCAAGTTGGGGTAACAGCCCGCCTGGCCCAAGCCGAACA